>CAYNKN010000131.1:0-8425 GCA_964397805.1 uncultured Chryseolinea sp.
TTCAAGCTTTTCCTAATAGAAGATCGATGCGGTTAGTGCTTAACAATGGGATTTTCTACGAGTTTGTACCATTTGATGAAAAGAATTTTGATGAAGAGGGAGAGATAAAACAGGAAGCACAAACTATTTTAATCGATGAGGTTGTAGAAGGTAAGGAATACGCTTTGCTACTTTCTTCGTGTGCCGGTGCATGGCGTTATCTGATTGGCGATACAATTAAATTCGTTTCAGTAGAAGAATCCGAAATCATTATCACTGGTCGCACCAAACATTTTTTAAGCTTGTGCGGAGAACATCTTTCGGTTGATAATATGAATAAGGCCATCGAACTGGTGTCTAACGATTTTAATATTACTATTCCAGAATTTACTGTTGCTGGAATCCCACATCAAACACGCTTTGCCCACCATTGGTATATTGGTACCGATGATGCCGTGGATAAACATGCATTAAAGGAGAAGATCGATGCGCACCTTAAGGTCTTGAACGATGACTATGGAGTTGAGCGTGGCGAAGCATTAAAGGAAATTTTTGTAGATGTTGTTCCGGTTCAGGCTTTTTATCGCTACATGGAACTCAATGGAAAAAAAGGTGGACAAAATAAATTTCCGCGCGTAATGAAGAGTGTTCAACGTGAAGCTTGGGCAGCGTTTCTGACTGATTTTTTAAAATCTAGTTAATTGCCTTTTAAGAAAAAATGCAAATCTTGTATGCGTGTTTCTTTTTAAAGTCATCGAATGGATGTTACCAATAAATTAGAATGTCTGAAAGCCTAGGACAGAGTAACTGTACACAATTTTTTCCGTTATCGTTCTCAACAGTTTATCTGACCTACTTTAGATAAAGTAATTTATTTCGTAGTACGTTAACCCACCATATGCCTATTATCGGATCACTTATACGAAAGGGATTAAAGCTTGGCGGACGCCTCGAACAACAATCGCTTACACCATACCAATTACAAACAACACAATTGCAGGAGCTTTTACAAACAGCATTAGAAACAAAGTTTGGCAAACACTATCAATTTAATGCTTTAGTAAAGGAGTCAGATCCGGTTGTCCGGTATACAGCTTTCAAAAAGCTTGTGCCCATTCATACCTATAATAAAATGTTTAGTGAATGGTGGCACTTAAGCAAGGATGGCGAAAAGGATGTGTGTTGGCCGGGATCAGTAAAATACTTTGCATTGAGTTCAGGTACATCAGAGTCTTCTTCCAAATATATTCCGTTGACTAAAGATATGAAGAAGGCCAATCAGAAGGCTAGCCTTCGGCAGCTCATATCGCTTTCGATGTTTGATTTGCCCGAGAAATTTTTTCAAAGTAGTATGTTGTGGGTTGGCGGAAGTACCAACTTGAATAAGCGAGATAAATATTATGAGGGCGACTTAAGTGGGATACAGGCAGCGCAATTACCTTTCTGGATAAAGTTTTTTTATAAGCCTGGAAAAAAAATTGCAAAAACACTTGATTGGGAAGCAAAGCTAGAGGCTATTGTAGAAAACGCAAAGAACTGGGATATAGGTGTTGTGGCCGGGGTGCCAGCATGGGTTCAATTACTATTTGAGCGGATTATTGAACATTATAAGTTGAAGCACATGCACGAATTATGGCCCAACTTAGATGTGTACTGTCATGGTGGTGTTTCGTTTGATCCTTATCGAAAGGGCTTTCAGAAATTGTTAGGAAAACCAATTCACTTCGTTGAAATCTATCCGGCATCAGAAGGCTTCATCGCGTATCAGGCACACCCCGGTAAAAAATCAATGAAGATGATTTTGAATAATGGATTGTTCTTCGAGTTTATTCCATTTAACGAACAAAATTTTGATGAAAACGGTGAGGTACGCGAACAAGCAGAGGCGTGTATGATTAATGCCGTGGAAGAAGGTAAAGACTATGCATTAATTTTATCGAGTTGTGCCGGAGCGTGGCGTTACCTTATTGGTGATGTGATTCGGTTTACTTCGGTAGAAGAAGCAGAGCTTGTGGTGACTGGCCGAACCAAACATTACTTGTCATTATGCGGTGAGCATTTATCAGTCGATAACATGAATAAAGCAATTGAGTTAGTATCCGATGAACTGGGTGTAACGATTAATGAGTACACCGTTGCAGGTATACCTTTTGACGGACTATTTGCGCACCATTGGTATATTGGCTGCGACCAACTTGTTGATGCCGCTGTTGTTCGTGAAAAAATTGATAAACATCTTTGCGCGCTTAATGATGATTATGCCGTTGAGCGTATCGCTGCCTTGAAGGATGTATTAGTAGAAATTTTGCCGCTTCATACTTTTTATGATTGGATGGAGCATACGGGAAAAAAAGGTGGGCAACATAAATTTCCACGTGTGTTAAAGGGCGACACGCTAGAAAACTGGAAATCCTTTTTGGAAAATAGAAAGTAGAAGAATGGAAATTATCTCAAAAGGCGTTGTGTCAGGTTTAGTACTGGCATTTTTAATTGGTCCCGTTTTTTTTACCATCATGCAAACCAGTATTGAACGTGGATTTTGGAGTGGTTTTTTTGTTGCGCTTGGAGTATCATTAAGTGATGCGCTATACATTGTCATTGCCTATTTGGGTTTAGTGCAATTTTTACAAGCAGAAAACTTTCGTCATTACCTGGCTTACGGAGGAGGTATTGTACTGCTTGGTTTTGGTCTATACTATCTCCTTATTAAAAGCCGTAAACTAGTTTCGTTTGATCCGCAAAAAGTACAAGCCAGAAGCTGGTATCGGTTAGCGGCAAAAGGTTTTATTATAAATGGTCTTAGCCCAATGGTCTTATTTTTTTGGATTGCCACGGTAGGTTTAGCAACTACTCAGTTAGGTTATGAAAGAACAACAGATGTTGTTGTGTTCTTTACCGCCATTGTGCTTACCGTTTTTGCAACAGATATTATTAAAGCAAAGCTGGCTGATAAATTGAGACGTTTAATTAACGGGCAGGTTATACGCATTATGAATATCGTGCTGGGCATTGTGTTAGTTGTTTTTGCAGGTCGTTTACTGTTCTTTCCCGATATGCCCCATTAATGTGAATTAGTCTTGCAACACATTGCTAATAAACGTTGACTTTAAAAGGAGCCACAGTAACAATAATACCAGTGCCCAGCGTATGTAAATGTAATAGTAATCGGAGGTGTCTTTAAACCGTGATTCTTTTATTTCCGCTTTTTCATACTGGTCAATTCGATTAAATACTTGGCTAAGTGCTGCGTTATCTGTAGCACGAAAAAATTCACCGCCACCAATCTCAGCAATTTTGCGAAGTGTAGTTTCGTCAACCGTATTCTCAATCATATTGGGTCTGCCAAAAAAATCTTTACCATAAGGCACCAATCCCTCTTTACCTACGACAATGGTGTATACTTTAATTCCGTAAGCTGCGGCTAACTCGGCAGCAGTTAGCGGATCAATATTACCCGCAGTGTTATCACCATCACTTAATAAAATACAAACTTTCGATGCTGATTCCGATTCACGCATTCGATTAGTAACCACAGCCACTGCACTACCAATAGCAGTTCCCCGATTTTCAATCATTTCAAAATTAACATCGTCTAAATAGGATATTAGTAAATTATAGTCTGTAGTAAGCGGTGATAATGAAAACGCATCCCCCGAAAAAACCACTAACCCAATGCGGTCTTGGAATCTGCCATTGATAAAATTTCGAGCTACTTGTTTTGCAGCATCTAAACGGTTGGGTAAAAAATCTTCGATCATCATCGAATGAGAGATGTCGAGTGCTAACATAATATCTATACCTTCTGTCCATTGCTCAACCTTTTCATTGGTTTTTTGTGGTCTCGCTAATGCAACAAGTAGCAATGCCGTTACAAGCATAAGAAGAACATCAGGTAGTAGTCGGATAAGTGTAAGTGGTGAAACCCGGAGATTTTTTTCGGTTACAGCAACCGGTAACTTTTGGTTGAATTGATAACGCCATATCCAGCGTACCATAAATAATAGTGGAATAGCCCATAAAAAATAGAGAACCAATGTGTTTGCCCATGCATAGGCACTAAAGGTAGACGGGTGAAACCAATCAAATGAATACCAGGGTGTGAGGTCTTTATCCATGCGAAACCTCCTTTACTTTTATTTCAAAGCGTGATGATGCAAATTCTTTTAATGTTAATAAGGGCTCAACCGCTTGCGTATTGTGACCATAAATGGCACTATCTATCGCTTGCAGATTTTTAACAATACTTTCTGTGTTTTCCAGGTTATGAAGTTCGCGTGTAGTTAGTTTCGTATAAGGTTTATTTTCTAATTTCTCCATATATTCTTTCCAAATCAAAAGTGTTGCTTCTGTTTGGGGCACCGAAAAACCAATTTGTAAAATTTCTACTTGGTGCGTAAATCTCTCAAGAAATTTTTGATGTACACGATGCATTTTCTTAAGTCTAAAATGGGTTCTTATTTTTTTACCAAATACAATCCAGGTAATGATACCAATAACAAAAAGTGCTCCGACAACAATCAGTAAAACTGGATAGTTGAGTAAGTACGCTACTTGTTCGTATGCGGTATTGATCTTTAGCGGTAAGTTTTGCACTGATACTGTATCGGGCAGATCGGTTGTGAGTGATATTAAAAATATACTATCACGCGGTGATTGATAAATAGTGCAATCTTGCTGATTGAGTTTGTATACTGGCAACGTAAGGTACTGAACACGTTCAATCTCAAAAGTAGATAGGTAGTAAATGGTACTATCATAACTTTTGTCATTAGTAGTTCGGGTTGAAAAATATCTTTTCTTTTCGAATTCGAAAGGAGCAAAATCGAAGGTTGAATCTGGAAACAGAACATGTAATGTACTTGGATACTCGGCAGAAAGGTAGAAACCTGTTTGGTCGCCAACTACCAAACTATCTTTAAAAAACCCGGCACGCACCGTTAAATCTTGTGCAGCCACTGACAAGGTGCACGCAACAAAACCAACGATAAAGCTTATAAATAACCTAACCGATCTCACCATGAAACACTAAGTTGTTTTTAAAGATTTATTGCGCACCTTAAACAAGCGCAAAAGTTTAGGTACATAGTTTTCATCGGTATCTAACGAGACAAAATTGATTTGATGTTTACGACTAAACGACATTAATTTTTCTTTGCGATCGGCCAGTTGGCCACTTATTTTTTCACGGAAATCGCCAAACGAAGTATTGACCCAAAGTGTTTTTTGGGTTTCTTTATCAATAACCGGAATAATGCCCAATTTAGGTAAGCGTGTTTCGCGTTTATCGCTAATATGAATAATTACTAAGTCATGCCTTCGCGCTAGTGCTTTTAAATTATGTTCGTAGCCTTCGTCAATGAAATCAGAAACTAAAATAATAACACTTCTTCGTTTGATGGTATTCAGAGCAAAAGCTAGCGCCTTCGATAAATTTGTTTTCAGCGAGGTAGGTTTATGTTTGGCCAAAGCACTAATTATCTGGTAGGCTTGGGCTTGTCCTTTGGTAGGTCTTAAATATTTTTCTTTGATATCCGAAAAGCAAATTAATCCCACATGACTTGATTCTTTTACGGCAGATAATGCCAACACACCACAGATTTCTTTTCCGATATCTACTTTCGTACTACCCGGGCTTCCAATATCTTCTGAGGCACTTACATCGAGCATAAAGAAGACAGTTTGTTCTTTTTCTTCTTTAAATGTTTTTACAAAGGGACCATGTCCTTTGGCCGATACATTCCAATCGATGGTTCGTACATCGTCTCCATATTGGTAGGGGCGAACATCATCGAACTCTAAACCTGTTCCTTTAAAAACCGAGTGGAAGTCGCCCTGCATTTGGCTGTTTATAGCCTTGCGGATTTGTATTTCGTATCGTCTTAATTTTTTAAGAAGTTCCTTCACGACTTCGGTTGAGTTTTTGCAGGATTCAAAAATAGGACAATTATGAGTATTTTGCCCACGCAATCGGGAGTATAGGTTGATAAAATCTGTAAGAGGTATGAAGGTAAAGCAGTACACAATATTGATGTTGGTGTTGATAGTGGTTGCGTGCGGGAAGCGCGACAATACACCTCCGGGTATTTTGAAAAAGGAACGTATGGTGGAGGTGCTGGGCGAGCTTTACATTCTGGAGCAAAAAGTAATTCGATTAAACCTACCACGCGATTCTTCCGACTGGGTATTTACCCAATTAAAACAAAAACTATTTGAAACTACAGGTGTTTCAGATTCTGTCTTTAGAAAATCACTAACGTACTATTTAGATCAACCTCAGCAATTAGAGGTTGTTTACACTACCTTAATTGATTCGCTTAACCTGAAGGAGCAGCGGGTAGATAAAAAGAGGTATGACCAATAATGATTTATCCCGATTCGTTTGAACAAAAATTAGGCTTTGATCAGATCCGATTAAAGTTAAAAGAGTATTGCCATTCGCCTGCCGGAGAAACGTGGGTAGACCGCATGCGCTTTAGTGTGGATGCGGAATTTATTAAAACATTACTAAAACAAAATCTGGAGTTTTGCCAGATCATTGAAAAGGGTGAGCCCTTTCCGACCCGATACTTTTATGATGCTACAGATTGGTTTCAAAAAATTTCGTTGGATGGAAATTGGTTGGAGGCTGATGAGTTTTTAAACTTAGGATACGCATTAGAAACAATTGCAGGTTGTAAGATTTTCTTTAGTAAAGAAGGAGAGGTTTATCCGGAACTGGCAAAATTGGCAGCGCCCATAACCATAACAAGTCAGTTAGGAGCAGCCATACAATCCACTGTAGATGATAAAGCGTTTGTAAAAGATTCTGCGAGTGCTGCTTTAGGTAGTATCCGTAAAAAATTACGTGACGAACAAAGTCGGTTGCGCAAGTTGGCCGATCAAATTTATAAAACGGCTGTCGCAGAAAATTGGGTTCCCGAGGGAGCTTTGCCTACCATTCGTGATGGGCGGGTAGTGATACCGATACAAGCAGAGCATAAGCGCAGACTGAAGGGTTTTATTTTGGATGAGTCTGCTACAGGGCAAACGGTTTTTCTGGAACCCACCGAGATGTTGGATGCTAACAATGAAATCCGCGATTTGGAACACGCTGAAAAACGCGAGATTATCCGAATTCTAAAAGCGTTAACGGATGTTTTTAGAACACACTTGCCTGCACTAAAAACAGCCTTTCGATTTTTAGCACAGATTGATTTTATACGAGCCAAGGCACGGTTCGCAATGGATATTCATGCCACTATGCCTATAGTTGAAAATAAACCAACACTCACTTGGCAGCATGCGCGCCATCCGCTGCTGTACTTAAGCTTGAAAGGCAAACGTGAAGTGGTGCCGCTAAATCTGGCGTTGGATGATCAGGAACGTATGCTCCTCGTATCCGGTCCTAATGCTGGAGGTAAATCGGTTTGTTTAAAAACAGTTGGGTTATTACAATACATGACGCAATGTGGTTTGTTGATTTCAGTAAGTGAAAAGTCACGGGTTGGAATTTTTACCGGAATCTTTTTAGATATCGGAGATCAACAATCGATAGAGAATGACTTGAGTACCTACAGCAGCCACTTACGCAATATGAATGTGTTTCTGCAATCGGCTACACAAAATTCATTGGTGTTGTTAGATGAGTTGGGGTCTGGCACCGATCCGAATTTTGGAGGTGCTATCGCGCAAGCTATTCTTCATTCGCTTTTACAAAAGCGGGTATGGGGTGTGGCCACTACACATTACTATAATCTAAAATTGTTTGCAGGCCAACATCAAGGTATACGTAATGCCGCCATGCGATTTGATGATCGTAATCTTGTACCACTTTATGAGTTGGACATTGGAAAACCAGGTAGTTCGTTTGCCTTAGAGATAGCCCGCAGCACGGGTTTACCTGCCCACACCTTACAAGAAGCCGAACGTTTAGTGGGCAAAGACTTAGCTGGTTTTGAAACGCTGGTAAGGTCGCTGGAAAAAGAGCGGCAAGAGTTAAGTGAAAAAGTAAGAAAGCTTGAACGGCAAGATGCTGAAGTAAAGCAAACACTTACGAAGTATCAGGCGCTATCCACTGAGTTAGAAACCAAAAAGAAAGAAATTATTAATAAGGCGAAAGAAGATGCTTCGAAGTTATTGAAGGATACTAACCGAGAAATAGAAAAGACGATACGCCACATAAAAGAAAACAAGGCAGAGAAAAAGGAAACTACCAAGGTGCGTAAGAACTTGCAGTTGCTATCGCATACCGTATCGGCTGACGAGAAGAAGGAAACAAAAGTAGTAGAGCCACTTAAAGCGGGCGATCGTGTTCGTATTATTGGCCAGGATGGTGCAGGTATTGTGTTAAGTATACAAGGAAAAAATGCGACTGTTCAATTTGGTATCCTCAAGTCGGTAGCAAGAGTAGAAAAGCTAGAAAAAATTACCACGAAGGTGGAGGTAGAGATCAATAAAAAACTACGAT
>CAYNKN010000132.1:0-1760 GCA_964397805.1 uncultured Chryseolinea sp.
TACCGGAACTAAAGTAAAGGGTATCGGAGAAGTTAGACTCGAGAATGGTTTCCCTCGGCAATCCATAATTGAACTTTTACAGATGGGTCATAAAGTAGGTTATGATCTACGAGGCTATGGCGGTTTTCAAGCCATAATGTATGATGCTGAGCGAAAAGTTTATTACGGAGCTTCAGATTCAAGAAAAGATGGTCATGCTGCAGGCTATTAATTACAGAACTAATCAATAATTATGAAAAGAGTTTACATACTTACCCGAATATATTTCCTTTTCGCACTTACTTTTTTTGCGAACACACACTTAGTTTGTGCCCAAGATAAATGGATAATAACGCCACCAGCAGGTAATCTTCCTGCACGAGTTGAACCGGGTGGAGAAACCATTATTCCAAATGGCCGCATAGTAACACCACTCGGCAAACAAACAGTGGTAGCGCCTCATCCATACGGATTAACAATTAGTCCAGATGGTAACACAGCAGTAACAGCCAATTCAGGAACGAGTCCTCTATCTATTACCATCATTCGAAATATTAAAAGTGATAGCCCTGAGGTACAACAAATTCCACCTGGAGCTAATACCGACAAAGGTATTCTCTCTTCTGTATTCATGGGGCTTGCAATTGCAAAAGATAATAGCAAAGTATATGTGGCCGGTGGTGAAACTAATTTGATATACATTTTTAATTTGAAGACAGGTGCGGCAGAAGGTACAATTAACTGTGCGTATCAATCACCAACTGCTAATTATACGAATGGATATATCGGAGATATGGTGATGACTAAAGATGGGAAGACCATCTACGCGGTTGATCAACTTGGATTTCGGCTCGTTATTGTAGATGTAGCTTCTGGAAAACTAAAAGCGAGTGTTCCAGTGGGTCGATATCCTTTTGGTATTGCCCTCTCTCCCGATGAGAAAAAAATTTATGTAGCAAACGTTGGTATGTATGAGTATAAGTATCTAGAAAGTTTAGATCCACAGAATTTATCTGGAACTGCTTTAACATTCCCCGCATCCAGTTTTAATAGTGAAGAATCGAAAAAGGGAATTTATACGGATTCAGTAAAAATTCCTGGGCTTGGTGATCCCAATGCACCAGAATCATTTTCTGTGTGGGCAGTTGATGTTACTTCGCATACAAAAGCAAAGGTAGTGGCGAAAATTAAAACTGGCTTTTTAGTTGGCGATATGATTGATGGTATTCCTGCCGTTGGTGGTGCCAGCCCAAACTCGTTAGTAGCTACAACTGATTTTGTTTTTGTTAGCAATGGTAACAACGACTGTGTATCGGTTATTAACACCAAGAGTTATCAGGTAGTCGATAATATTTTTCTTAAACCTGATCCGCGTGTTGCAACTTTTCGGGGAGTAATTCCATTCGGTTTGGCACTTTCGCCAGATCAGAAAAGATTGTATGTGGCGGAGTCGGGTATTAATGCGATTGGTGTTATTGATGTAAAGAGCAAAAAAGTTATTGGCCATTTACCGGCTGCATGGTTTCCAGCCAAACTAGCCGTAACCAATGATGGCAAACAACTTATTGTCTCTAATGCAAAGGGTTATGGAAGTGGCCCTAATGGAGGAAAAGACTTTAAGCCAGGCCCCGAAGGAAGTAACATAGGTAAATTAATGAAAGGTGTTATTTCTGTTTTTGATATTCCTTCTGATAGTGAATTACCAACGTATACACAGCAAGTAATAGATAATAATTTCAGATTTACTAAATCTTCTGATCTCGTATTTGCAGAACGTGCTA
>CAYNKN010000132.1:1770-8397 GCA_964397805.1 uncultured Chryseolinea sp.
TACCACTCTATCCAGGTGAGCGGGAATCACCCATTAAGTATTGGGTTTTTATTCCTAAAGAAAATCGCACGTACGATGAGGTATTCGGTCAACTTGAATATGCCAAAGGTGACCCGACTATCGCTCGTTATGGTGAACGTGTAATGGTAACAAGCAGAGCGAGGGATACGGTAATTTCTACCAATGTTATGCCTAACCACATGGCGTTAGCTAGGCAGTTTGCTATTAGCGATAATTTCTTTGTGGATGCCGATCACTCAGCTGATGGACATCGATGGTTGGTAGGCACTTATCCAAATGAGTGGGTAGAAACTACAGTAAGTGCGAGTTATGGTGGTAATCGCAGCATGAAACGCGATTCAAAAGCGCCTGGTAATTTAGCTGTTACCGGATCATCAAGTGCAATTTATCCAGAAGATTACAACGAGGCTGGTTCTATTTGGGATCACTTCGATCGTCACACAATTCGCTATTTTAATTTTGGGTTAGGGTTGGGTTTAGCTGCGCGATTAAATGATCGTGATTATAAACCATATGGTGTGAAGTATCTCGCAAACTATCCGTTGCCCGGGTCTTTGTACGAAAATTCATCGCGTATTTTTCCAGTATATAATACGGCCATACCTGACCAGTACCGTGTAGATATGTTTTTGAAAGAATACAATACACGTTGGGCAACAGAAGGTGCGGAACTTCCTTCAGTAATGACAATCCGTGTACCCAATGATCATGGTGCAGGCGAACGTGCTGAAGATGGGTATCCGTATGTAGCCAGTTATATGGCAGATAACGATTTGGCTATTGGCCGAATTGTTGAATTCCTATCGCATACTCGCTATTGGAAAAATATGGCGATCGTTATTACGGAAGATGATTCTCAAGGCGGTGTAGATCATGTGGATGCTCACCGGAGTGTTTTAATGGTTATATCACCGTACGCCAAGAGAAAATTCGCAGGTCATGTTCACTATAGCTTTGGTAGTATTTTTAAAACGATGTGGAATGCATTGGGGATTCCTTATCTGAATCAATATGATCTGGGAGCGGAAGACATGGCAGATTTATTTACAGATAAGCCAGACTTTACACCTTACAACGCACGCGAGGTAGATCCACGTTTGTTTAATCCACAAAAAGCACTTACCCCAATGGATGCCAATTTTAATTGGAAAGCATTAGAGGAAAACTCGTATATGGATCATCCGGAGCAAATGTTACGCGATAGTAAGGAATTGGATGAACAGTTGAAGAAGCAACAACCTATAAAAGGTAACTAGCTATCTTTTTATGAAAAGGTTTTTTAGCAAACTAGCTATGAAAAATTGTCTATTCATCCTCTATTGTTTTTTTCTACAAATAGGATTTGGTCAAGGGATAAAGGGTTTTGTTTATGAAGAAGGAACAAACGAACCTATTGCTGGAGTTAGCATGATGTTGCTACCTACTGGTCAGCAAACCACTACAGCAAAAGACGGGGCTTATACTTTTTCATCAGTTAAATCGGGCGAGTATTCGGTTCGCATAGTGTCTGATCGATATGCTTCTTCAACATACAAGGTCACTATTCAAAATGATAATCAAACAGTACTTGATATTTATGTACCCTTGGCTACAATCAGACTTCATAAGGAAGTGGTGGTTTCAGCACAACGTTTTCCTTCTGAACAATTTAATTCTCCGGAGGCCATAACGGTATTAGATAACACCAAACTGGCGGAGTATGCTCCCGGCACTACACCCGATCTTTTTATGGGTGCTACGGGTGTGTGGATGCAGAAAACAAATTATGGCGGTGGCTCACCTTTTATTCGGGGGCTTACTGGTCAGCAAACTTTACTGATGGTAGATGGTATTCGATTAAACAACGCCACTTTTCGATATGGCCCCAATCAATATCTGAATACAATTGATCCATTTAGTCTTCAGCAAATTGAAGTTATCCGTGGTTCTGGTTCTGTTAAATATGGTACCGATGCATTGGGTGGTGTTATTAATTTACTAACGAAGACACCTAGATTTTCATCAGATGGTTTGAAAATTTCCGGTTCGGTTTTTACAAAATACTTAAGCCAGTCTATGGAACGCTCGCTCGCGGGTGAATTATCGATAGCAAAACAGAACGTGGCTGTAATGGGTAATTTTGCGCTGCGTAATTTTGGTGATGCCGTTGCCGGTGGAGGAATAAAACAAACACCAACGGGCTACAACCAATTATCGGGAGATATTAAAATGATTTCACGATTAACCGATCGACAGTTGTTAACCTTGGCGTATCAAAAAATGGATCAGAATAATGTGCCCGTCTTTCATAAGTTACAGCTTGAAGACTTTGCTGAAAATCAATTCACGGAACAAGACCGATCATTAGCTTATGCGCGGTGGGAAACCTTTGTTCAAAAAAAATCAATCAGTAGCTTTCAAGTAACAGCTTCGTGGCAAGGAACAAATGAGGTACGTGATAGTCGTAGAAATGGATCAACGCTGCGAATCAATGAAGCGGATCAGGTTAATTCATTTGGTTTATCTGCATTAGTGAATAGTAATTTTTCAACGTCATGGCAAGCTGTCTCAGGTGTTGAATGGTATTTTGATCACGTTGCGAGTAGTCGGCTAGCAATTAACACTACCGATGGTTCATCTATCCGGCAACGCGCGCTTTATCCAGATGGTGCTACCATGAATAACTTGGGTGTCTTTACACATCATACAGTTAGTTTACATAAGTTTAGTTTTTCAGGAGGTGTGCGACTCAATCGGTTTGATGTTCATGTAGACGAATCGTCAGGCTATTTTGATCGCTTTACATTGAGTCCGGTTGCACTTATTGGTAACTTCTCAACCGTGTATACTGTTAATTCTCAACACAATATTATAGCATCAATCAATACAGGCTTACGCTCGCCAAATATTGATGATTTAGGTAGTCTCGGTATTCGTGATTTCAGGTATGAGATCCCTAACAAAAATTTAGTACCCGAAAAATCAATCACGCTTGAGCTGGGTTATAAAGTACAAACAGAACAACTTGCGGGTAGCGTTGCAGTATTCAGAAGTTATTTAACTAATATTATCGTACGAAGAAGGCAGGGATCTGATTCTATTCAAGGGTTTCCGGTGCATTTAAAAGAGAACATAAGTAATGCATTCATTCAAGGGGTAGAAACGGCTTTGGAATGGCGAATTACAACTGGTTTTTATTTGCGCAATAATTTTACGTACATCTATGGGCAAAACGAAAGCGCAAACGAACCCTATAGAAGAATACCACCTTTAAGTTCACTCACAGGATTTACTTATCGGGTAAAAAATTACTGGTTAAATCTCGATTATGTAATGGCAGCAAAACAAGATCGGTTAGCTAAAGGCGATGTCGATGATAATCGTATTCCAGATGGAGGTACTCCGTGTTGGCAAGTTGTTAATATGAATGTAGGTGCCTCTATACTTTCGCGTTTCCGGGTTTCTGGAGGCGTACAAAATCTATTCGATACATTATATAGAACACATGGTTCAGGAGTCGATGGCTATGGAAGAAGTTATTGGATTTCGCTGTTTATTACATTACCCTAACAAAAAAAACTATCGTGATCTGGAATAGGATAGATCACGATAGTTTAATTTAGTCTTACTTTATTTTATACCGATATCGGTGAGTGATTGCACATCATTGTTCACGGTTAAAATTAATAAACATGTAGCTGTACAAAATACCGGACTGGTAATACAATGGTGACCACTCCAACTACCATCGTTATTCTGAATTTTTAACATGCGACCGCTCATGTTATCATACCAGTTAGTCCAGCCATTATCTTTATTGATAATCATACTTTCACCGGTTTGTAAATAGCTTAAAAACTCTTCGCCACCATTACTGCCAAACCCATCCATAACATCATCGCGTTGTGCTTTTACGCTGGCTGCTTTGTATACTTCATAGGCAGTGGCATAACGTAAGGCATCATCTTCATCAAAACCAATCTTCTTCAAATTTTCTGCGGTAGGTGCAGCAGAGGGAGCAAGCTTTCCTTCTTTGCGTGCCTTAGTAATTTCTTCTTCTACTTTTCGCGCTTCTTTTGCACTAGCGCGTGCAGATCCGGAAACAGAATACAGCATGATACCAGCACCCATGTCAGTATTTACATCACCGGTTTTGTGATCATAATTATTTTTTTGGAAGGCACGCGATTTATTTAATGCATCTTGATTCACTACAACACCTTTTGCTTGTGCAGATTCTAATGCATTGGTAGCAAACGATGATTGAAGTACACCCGCCCAACCGGCTCCGCGAATACTTCCGTTACTATCTTGTGCATGTTGAATTTTGGCAACACATGTATTCAAACATTTTTCTACTCTGCTCTTTAGTGCTTTGTCTTGTTTTAAATGGTCGAGCATATTTGCGAAGAACTGTGCCGTTAGAATAACATCGATGTTTGCACCTAGCTTACTTTGTATTTGAGTTCCTGTTAAGTCAGTTATATTAGAACTATTGGGCGATGCATTTTCCGTAGCAAGCATTAAGTAAGTAAGTGCTTTTTTTAATGCTTCGGCATATTCACCTTTAGTAAGTGTAGAACCACTTCGCAGGATAGCCATAGAAACGATAGCGGTTGTAGCCGGATCGGCAGGTACAGCGTGCGGATCTTTAATGTATTGTCGCGCATGACTTCCTGCTCCCCATCCACCTTGTTGATTTTGTGCTGATACAATCCAACGCAACCCGCGGTCTATGGATGCTTGTACACGCTCTGGTGTTTTGTACGTATCATGCTGTGCCGATGACTCTTCACCCATGAGCGTTCGAAAGACACATCCCGCAGGTGGAACAAAAGGTTTATGTTTCTTTTGTGTTGAAACATCTGTAAATGAAAATGCCAGTAGCAACACCATGGTGACTGCTGAAAATGTGTAAAGTCCAACTATTTTCGTTTTCATTGTAGTAAGTGTTTATGTTTGGACTGTAGATGTGACTGGAGTACAAATTCCATAAAGCGTACAATAGTTTTTTGGGTTTTACCACGATTTTTTAATTGTATTCATTTTAAGGCAGCAACAAATGCAACATCTGCCTGAATATAAAATCCACACGTATCACATTTAGCAGATGCGCGCAGGCACAACCTAAAAGCGGGCGTGCTCCGGCACGAGTGTGAGGCAGCATTTTTAGGTTTCCCCTTTTCTTTTGTTACTTTTCTTTTGGGGAAGCAAAAGAAAAGTAATCAGACATAGCAACGATCAGCGACCAGAAAGCAGAATTAACTTTTGAAGTTAAAGAAGGGGATACCCACAAAAATTGTGTTACAATCAAATTTTATACTTTTTATTTAACAACCTTTTATGGATAGCAGAATTGTTATCTTTGAAAAACAATTTATACCTATGCGATCGAAACGTTTTGTTGCCATCATTATTCCCATACTAATTTTAGTGAGTGCTTACTTTATGGGGCCCAAACCTGAAACACCTGTTTTTAATGCCGCGTTGCCTCAGGTACCTACATCAGCAACTTCATTAATGGAGTACATAGCGAATCAAGAAGCGAAGCATGTTCTTAAACCGGGTAATGAAGCGCATATTGTTTGGCATGATAGCAGCAGACAACGAACCCCTTACGCTGTTGTTTACTTGCATGGTTTTTCGGCTAGTCAACATGAGGGATACCCAACCCATGTTCGCTTTGCTAAAGACTTCGGATGCAATTTGTATTTATCCAGATTGGCAGATCATGGTATTGATACTACGGAGGCATTATTATTTTCTACAGCCGATCGACTTTGGGAAAGCGCGAAAGAAGCATTGGCGATTGGTAAGCAGTTAGGTGAGAAGGTTATTATTATGAGCACGTCTACGGGAGGTTCGTTGGCGTTAATGTTAGCGGCTGAATATCCTGACGATGTATTTGCACTCATTAATATGTCGCCTAACATTGCTATTAATAATGGAGCGGCAGGGTTGTTAAACGATCCGTGGGGTTTATACATTGCCCGTATGGTTATGGGTGGAAAGAACAGAGTGACAGATGCCACAGCAGAAGAAGAGCAATATTGGAACAAAACGTATCGGTTAGAAGCAGCAGTAGAATTACAAGAGCTACTGGAGCAGAAAATGAATGAACAAACTTTTTCGCGTGTAACGCAACCTACCCTTACACTATACTACTATAAAAGTGAAACAGAGCAAGATCCGGAAGTGAAAGTAAGTGCTATGTTAGAAATGAATGCGCAACTGGCTACGCCAGATTCACTAAAGCAAACAGTTGCCATACCGAATGCCGGTGTACATGTTATTGGCTCTTCGATGACTTCAAAGGATATTGAAAGTGTGTATACAGCTATTGAAAAATTTGCGTTAGAGAAATTGCAAATGAGTACAGTTCTATAACTATTGCATTTAACCACGGAGCACACAAAGAACGCGCAAAGTTCGCAATGAAAGCTAGGTGATTAAATCATGTTGAGCACTTTGTGTAGACCTTTGTGCCCTTCATGATTTCTGGAATTCTATTTTTGAGATGGCTTCTAGTATGAGTACTTTATTAAATGAACCTAGAATGTGAATACTTCCTCAACTAATCTTTTCTCAAATACTCAATAGCTTTTTCTAAATCATCGGGTGTATCAA
>CAYNKN010000133.1:0-8368 GCA_964397805.1 uncultured Chryseolinea sp.
CCAGAACGCGAAAATGTTTATCTAACACCCGATTATTATTTTGCGAATGCTAAAAATTATCGATCGTTAAAAGTGGGAGCCACCGCCATTATTTCTTATTCCTATACTTTTGCAAGTAATTTTTATTTGCTGGCGCAAGGCTCTTTACAAATTGATTTTAATGAAGATGCTTTTAATATAATGGGAGTCGGGTTGGGTAAACGTTTTTAAAAGGAGTGATGGTTTATGATTTCTCGTTATTTGCCATCACATATTTAGAGTTAGTGCCAATGCACTTGGACTAAGTAGTAACATTTATCAGGACAACAACTTTAGTAAATATGAAAACAAATGATAATACTGAATACTCGGCAACCCACATTCTCGCTCCGCACAAAATTAAGTGCGTGGCAATATAGGCCATAGCTGATCTACAGATATACACCATCTCTACAGGCACACTTCAATCTAACACTCAAAGATGTTTCAATTATTAAGTATGAACAAAATAAAGTTAGCGATTGTAAGTGATCATGAAGAATTTAGGGAAACAATGATTCAAAGCATTCATTTGGAAGGTGATCTCCAAGTTGTATTGAAAGCAGAGAATGGAGTACAATTGCTCGAGTTATTAAAAGCCACAACTGTCGAGGTAATACTGATGGACATAAGAGTGCCCAAGAAATGCGGTTTTAAAGCAACGGAACAATTGAGAAGACTATATCCTGAAATCAAGATTATAGCGCTTATGCAATATGATATGGAAGTGAATATAGTGGAAATGAATATCCGTGGAGTAAAAAGCTTTGTTGGTAAAGAGAATCAACCAGGAGAGTTATTCAAAGCAATTAGAATTACAAGAATGGGTGGGTATTATATGACGACTCTCGCATCTAAAATAATACAAAAGCATTTAGCGAAGTCAAAAGCAAACGAACTTCCAATACTCAATGATTTTGAAATGATGTTATTGCAACTAATCTGCAAAGGGACATAGTAGTTCTGCCATAGGAGAAATGTTACATAGAAGCCCTAGAACTATTGAGGAGCATCGAGAAAATTTGTATAAAAAGTTTGGTGCAAGAAGCAAGGCAGAATTGATTGTAATTGCAACAAAGAATCATATTAATCAATAGAGAAAGTGCATGAGCTAATGTTTTAATCTAAAATACCGTAGATCTACGGGTTGACTGTAACCCTATAAGATTTCTTTATTGCAATAGCCGAAGAAAAAATCAGCAGGTAGCTGATTTTAACCCCTTTGGTAAAAAACTATTATGAACAACACAGGAAGATTGACCTTGGCTGAGTTGAAGGCAAAGGCAGACCAGTCAAACTTAGTAGAAAACCTTGAGGCAATTCAAGGAGAAGGCTTATTTAATTGCCATGGAAAATGGGGAGCGGCTGGTAAAGCAATTAAAAATGCAGTCGAATGGGTGGCTGATCAATACGAAAAAATCAAATAGATATTTTTTGTATTAATCGTATGGGGCAATCATTTTTTTGATTGTCCTATATTTTTGATCACCACATCAAATAGTGGAAAAAATTTAGAGTTGAAACCTAAAAGACATTTAGTGAAAAATATTCTTTTACCAAAGATAGCGAGAGTTCTTATACTGATATTTTTTTTTTCAATAACTTTTATGTCGTGTAAAATCGAAAATAATGTTCTAGTTCGAATTATAGGTAAGCACTATCAGAAGGCTTGGTTTTTTTCATCTGAATCTGGGGATGAAGATACTATAATACCATTCGAAATACTTAATGGCTGGACCGTGATCACGGTGAAACTAAACGGTGAAGAGATTGAGCATAAATTCATTTTTGATACAGGAGCTATCACTAAGGTTGAACCTGATATCGCAGAGGCACTGAACTTAACAAATTTACGAGATTTCACAAAAACAGATTTAAACGGAGTAAGATCACCTGCATCACTTGTAAACTTAAAAATTGTGAAAATTGGAAAAAGAACTTTTTCAAAGGTTGGCGCTCTATCATCCCACACCAGTCTATTTAAGTGTTATGGTATTAAGGGGATAATTGGATATAATATCATGAGGGATGCCATATTTATAATAAACAACAAAAATCAAACAATTACAATCACCAAATCCAAAATCAAATTTAATAAGAATCATTTCCAATTCGCAAAGATCGATAACGATTGGAGGGGAGTAATGTATCTAACACTAAAAATTGATCGACAAAGAATTAAAGCTGTACTAGATACAGGGTTCCCTTATAGTGTTAATCTTCATAAATCCCTTGAAAGGGAACTTGATGAGAATTACCTAATCAAAAGAAAAAGGCAATTCCTAAATGCTGCGAATTCATCAGTACTAGATACTTTATCATTTTTTAAACCACATAAATTGAAATTGAATAATTTAAAATTGGATAAATACACCTTTATATTATCTAATACTCGCACCATTGTGGGAAATGAGTTTCTCTCGGGGTTTGAAGAAGTTGTACTCGATTTTAAAAAAAGCAGAATATACTTATCAAATAAGCATACGGAAAAAAAGCAGGAAGGGAAAGTATTGAATTTCACTTTAGGATGGAGTGAAGGTATCGTTAAGATAACGGGTTTAGCTATAGGTAGCCAGCTTGAGGAAATGGGATTATCACTGGGCGATCATGTTATTAGCATTAATGGTTTAAGAACCTCATCTTTTCAGGATGATTGCGCATTCAAAAACTTTGATTCCGAAACAGATATTTATGAATCAGATATAAATTTAACTGTGATGAGGGGTGATAAACAATATAATTACGTAATTTCTAAATCCATGATATATGGATAAGCTCTCTATTAAAATTAACTGGCATGAACCTTACTTAATAAGCGGCCGCATCAAAATTCTAGAAAACGTCCGGATTCTTGTTTACAAAGAGAATCCAATCTTATTTGAATTACTTGAGTATCAAAACGACAAGATATTCAACGAACCACTTCTCTTTGCCTTCTTTTATGCCAAAAAAAGGGGAGTCACACTTGAGCAATTGTTATGGGGTTATATTGAAAAGAGTAAATGCCCTAAAAGCATTAATGCCCTTACAGATAAGCAAGGCATAATTTACCTGCCTGAAATTGGTTGGCTAAAAACAGCCTTAATTGAAGCACAGGTCGTGCTTACAACAACTGGCGATGGAGGGCTTAGCGATCTATGTGTTACCCACAATGAAGAGGTTGTTCCCTTTACTTTCGAACCTATTCAAAAAATAGAAAATACATCTTTTGAACTTGTCAATCATCAACATCAATTATTACAACCCCACTTTATTGATGCGAAGAACAGGTTGGTCAATGTTGATATAGACAACATATCACAGTTACAACGAGGAGCCTTAACAAAAGCGTTTGAGTTGATTCGCAGCTTTGCACCTGAATATTACAAGTTACTGGAACAATCAGTACGAAAAGTAGTAATCTTTAATGATCCACAAGTTAAGCGCAATTCATTTGCAACGCTGTCAGTTCATGGTTGTGCTTTTTTTAACTCCTTTCAAAAAGAGTACGATGAGGTTTTTTTTATTGAAGATATTGCGCATCAATGTGGCCATGTAATTTTCAATAATATTACACATATCAACAAAGATATTTTCAGGGTCTCAAGTGAAACAGTAATTAAAGAAAGAGGTTTTTTTGGAATGATTATAAATCTATTGGAAGAGCGAACCTTATTTGTTGCTTTTCACGCTTTATTCACGTATTACGCTATCTCCATTTGTTTAGAGGCCTGTATACTCAAGTCAGATTTAACAGAATTACAAAAACATGAAGCTTTGGGGCGTCTTGCTTTTTGCTTTCACAAGTATGGTACCGACATAAACCTATTAAAAAAGGTTGACAAAGAAGGGAAAAGCACATATTTTACTGAGGCTGGTTTAGAATTATATCAACCAATGGAAATTCAATATAAAAGATTAGAAAGAGAATGGGCTGAGAGACTAAAAAAAATGCATTTACTCAATCAACCATATAATTTTTCCGTTAAGAATTTCCATAAATCAAATCCTTTAAAATGAAAATATTTAACCAAGCTGTAACTATACTGCTTATACTGCTAACGTACGTTGGTTGTGCGCAAGAGCAAGCCGATAAAGATAATGCAAAGACTAAAATATCTCCTCAGGATTCTGTGAGACTATATAGGTATCTCGATATGGTTGGTGAGTTCCCTTTGTTTTCCATAAAACGGCAGCTTTATATTGACAGTGCCCTCGCCATTGTTCCTAAAGTATCGCAACTATGGCAACAAAAAGCTATGCCACTTTTTAAGCAAAAGAAATATGAGATCGGCATGCCTTATTTAGATAGTGCCGTTAAGTATGATAAAACAAACCATTGGTTGGAGTACAGAGCTTTTATTAAATGTATTTTTCAAAAATCTTATAAGGAGGCTATTATAGATTTTAACGCTGCTCAAAAAATTAATGGCAATTCATACATCATGGATCACACCTACGAGTTTTATAAAGGCTTGTGCTATTTACAACTCAATAAATTTGACTCCGCTGAATTTCTAATAGAAAAGTGCATCAAGGAAGAATTAAAAGAACGAAATGATGCGCATCATCTACATTGGTTTTATTCAGGCGTTGTACAATTTGAAAAGGAAAACTATGATGAGGCAATTAAGAGCTTTGATGGCGCTTTGAAAGTATACCCTCAGTTTTCGGATATACAATTTTACAAAGCGTTGTGCCTTAAAGAACAAAACCAGTTAAAGCAAGCCATTGAATTGCTATTATCAGCAAAACAAAACTTGCAAAAGGGATATACCATTAATGAGGACAACGCACTTTATGAAGTATATCCATATCAGATAAATAAGTTTATGCTAGATTCTTTTATTGAGGACTATCAGTATATCGATCAACCTAAAGATTGAGCCTTCCTTGAAAAGAAAATTTCCATTCTACAAGCAATTAGACCAATTGGATTGCGGGCCAACGTGTCTACGTATGATTGCCAAGTTTTACGGTAAGTCCTACGACATGGCTCATCTTCGCCAGATGACGAGCCTTGGTCAAAACGGCTCCACCTTGGGTGGGCTAGCAGATGCCGCGGAGAAGATTGGTTTTAGCACGTTAGCACTTAGTACAACCTATAAAGATTTAGCAAAAGAGATTCCACTACCATGTGTAGCACATTGGCGTCAACGACATTATGTGGTTGTGTATGAAGCCTCAGAAAAGCAAATTAAAATTGCAGATCCGGCACATGGACTAATCAACTACACACCCGAAGAATTCTGTAAAGGATGGATACCGGATAAACGAATATCCATTGATGCAGATGGTATTTTATTATTGCTTGAGACAAGCCCTGCCTTTTACGAAAAGGAGGACTACAGCATCAGTGGCAAATCGCCATTGGTTTTTTTGAAAAAATATTTTAGGCCCTTTCATAAATTCTCCATCCAATTATTTCTTGGCCTCTTGGTTGGCAGTTTTATTCAACTAGCATTGCCTTTCCTAACTCAACAAATTGTAGATGTTGGTATTAACACCAAGAACCTAAATTTCATTTACCTGATCCTTGCAGCGCAACTCATGCTTTTTATTTCTCAAACGGGCATTAGAGTAATTAGAAGTTGGCTACTATTACACATTACCAGTAGAATGAATCTAAGGATGCTATCCGATTTTTTGATTAAACTAATGAATCTGCCAATTTCATTCTTTGACTCTAAAAGCCAGGGAGACTTGATGCAGCGAATCCAAGATCATAACCGCATTCAATCATTTCTTTCAGCCACTACGTTAGATATTGTCTTCTCTATCATACCTTTTGTTGTGTTTGGATTTATTCTTTCTTATTTCAATGTTACACTTTTTGTAATCTTCTTAATTGGTTCTGTATTGTACATGCTATGGGTATTAGTTTTTATGAAGCGAAGAGCTGAGATAGATTATAAATACTTTGATCAGGCCAGTGGCAATCAGAGTAGCACTATTCAGTTGATTACAGGCATGCAAGAGATAAAACTGAATGGTTCAGAAAAGCGCAGACGTTGGGAGTGGGAAGCAATACAGACCCGGTTGTTTAAACTGAATATGAAAAGTCTGGCATTGTCTCAATCACAGAATGAGGGCGGCCAGTTTATTAATGAAGTAAAAAATATTTTAATCAGTTTTGTAGCCGCGCAAAGTGTTATAAATGGACAGATTACTTTCGGAGGAATGTTGGCAATACAGTACATCATAGGTCAAATGAATGTACCGGTCAATAACTTTATAACGTTAATCCGGGGCTATCAAGACGCACGGTTGAGTATAGACCGATTGGCTGAAATCCATAATAGGCCAGAAGAAGAACCAGTCGACAATCAGTTGATTTATAATCTCCCCACGCAAAAATCAATCAAGTTAGATAACGTCAGTTTTAGATACGGAAGTAGTTCATCCGCTTTAGTCTTAAAGAACATAAGCTTTGTTATTCCCGAAGGTAAAGTCACTGCCATCGTAGGCGCAAGTGGTAGTGGTAAAACAACCTTATTGAAATTGCTCTTGAAATACTATGAACCTGTACAAGGCTATCTTTTTCTCGGAAACAATAACCTTAAAAATATTGGATTTAATTTCTGGCGCAGCAAATGTGGTGTTGTTATGCAAGACGGTTTTTTGTTTTCTGATTCTATTGCTAAGAACATAAGTGAATCAGATGAAAATGGACTTGTAGATAAAGTCAAATTACAAGAGGCTGTGCGTGTTGCAAATATTGGCAGTTTTATTGATGAATTACCTTTGAGTTACAATACCCGAATCGGTTCTAGTGGTATGGGCATCAGCGGTGGTCAAAAGCAGCGAATTATTATTGCAAGGGCAGTATACAAGAATCCAGAGTTTTTATTCTTTGATGAGGCAACGAGCTCACTTGATGCTAATAATGAAGCCGTCATCATGAAGAATCTAGAGAGCTTTTTTAAAAATAGAACCGTGGTAGTAGCTGCGCATCGACTAAGCACTGTAAAAAATGCAGATCAAATTATTGTGCTTGATAAGGGCGAGATAGTTGAGATAGGGACACACAATGAGCTAATACAAAATCAAGGATATTATTATACACTGATAAAAAATCAACTAGAATTAGGTAACTAATGGAAGATGAGGATAATGATATTAGAAGCGAAGTAGTACGCGATTATCTGGAGCAGATACCGAGTCGGCTTACCCGCTGGGGGTCTGCAGTGATCTCTGCTGTTTTGCTCATTGCTATAGCTTTAACCTGGGTTATTCGCTACCCAATGTTGGTTCGCGCGGATTTCAAGTTAACGACCCAAATAGCGCCAAAGCCAGTTGTATCACGGACTGACGGAAGATTGGAAAAACTCTTTGTGGCCAATAATCAGTTTGTATCAGCAGGTCAGTTACTAGGTTTTTTAGAAAGTACAGCAAGACATGATGAAGTGCTTCACTTAGAAACAGAATTGATTGCGGTTAATCAATTACTAGAAAGGGGCGATTTTGATGTTTTTGACACCTTACAATTAAGCGTGCTTGAACATTTAGGTGAGGTACAACCGTCTTATCAAGTATTTAGGCAACAGTTTGCTCAGCTCATTTCTTTGTATGGAAAAAAGTATTACAAGAAAAAAATCGAATTTTTAAAACAAGATATTTTAGAATTGGAAACGAGTAATCAGTATCTAAAAAGTCAATACCAGCTTTTTAAAAGGGATGCAGAACTGGCCGAAGGCGAATTTGAGATTAACCAAAAGCTTTTCAACGAGAAGGTAATTGCAAAACTGGATTTGGATAGAGAAGAAAGTAAGATGTTGGCAAAAAAACTTCCATTGAAAAACATAGAAACCTCAATACTGAACAATAATGCGCTAATCCGAAGTAAAGAAAGGGAGATCATCGATTTGGAGAGACAGGTATCTGAACAAAAAGAAAGTTTTCTTCAATCAATTAACTCATTAAACAGCTCTATGTCGGCATGGAAGAATCGTTACCTGCTTATTTCGGCAACATCTGGTAAAGTTCTTTTCTCCAATAATCTTCAAGAAAAAGAAAATATTAAAATCAACACAGAATTATTTCAGGTGTTTGAGACTAATTCCGCTTATATAGGAACGTTGACAATCCCACAGGATAACGCTGGTAAAATACAAGTAGGACAGCGGGTATTGATAAAGTTTCAAAGCTATCCGTTTGAAGAATACGGTATGGTTGAAGGTACTATATCATCGCTTCCGCAGCTCTTTAATCAAGACAATAAATTATTTTTTACATTTGTTCAATTGCCCAATGGTTTAAAGACAAATCACAACAAATTACTTACCTATAATTATGGGATGACCGCTTCTGCTGAGATTATTACGGAAGATTTAAGGTTGATAGAACGAATGCTTTATACAACTCGAAAAAT
>CAYNKN010000134.1:0-8321 GCA_964397805.1 uncultured Chryseolinea sp.
AGAAGATCGGGAAGAAGTATTTTATCAATTAGAGAAAGCTGAAAAAAATCTACTTCCCTTTAATGTGTATTATCGGTTTAAACAAAAAACAGGTAACTACATATTTCTGCACGACCGCGGATTTTTTATTGGCGACACGCAGAACAAGCCCTACCGAATGCTCGGCACCATGAGCGATGTTTCTGATCGCGTTACTGTAGCGAATCAATTAGAAGAAAGTGAAAAAAGCTATCGCGAATTATTCGACACCGTTGGCGAAGCGATTTACATTCAAAGTCCGGACGGTACCTTCATTGATGTAAATGCTGGTGCTTGTAAAATGTACGGCTATAAAAAAGAAGATTTCATAGGGCGTGATCCAGGCTTTCTTTCTGCTGAAGGTAAAAACGATTTTGACGCGCTTGCCGCTACCATTCAAAAAGCCTTATCAGGAATACCTCAATCATTCGAGTGGTGGGGAAAAAAGAAAAGTGGACAAGAATTTTTGAAGGAAGTTCGTATAACCAAAGGCTCGTACTTCGGAAAAGAAATACTGATTGCCACCGCCATTGATATTACCCAACGTAAGACAATCGAGAACACCCTCCGCGAAAGCGAGAAGCGTTTCCGTAACCTCATTCGTGATTTAAATATTGGTGTTACGCTACTCGACCCTAACAACATTATAGTACTCGCCAACCAAGCTGCCTATACTTTATTCGGACTCACCAAAGATCAACTCATAGGCAAAAATTTATTTACTGCCGACTGGAATATTGTGCACGAAGATGGAACAGCCTTTCCCGGAGTGGATCATCCCGTTATGCAGGCAATCCACTCAAAAGCTCCACTTCATGGAAGCGTAATGGGTGTGTATAGGCCCAGTACAGAAGATCGTGTTTGGTTATTGGTAAATGCAGCGCCCATTTTGGATGCCGACCGAAATCTGCTTGAAGTTATTGTTACGTTTACAGACATCACCGATCGCAAAAAAATTGAAGAAGAATTAAAAGAAAGTGAGCTTAGGTTTCGAACACTTCAGCAGGCCTCTTTTGGTGGTATTGGTCTTCACGATCAAGGAAAAATCATAGAATGTAACCAAGGGCTTTGTGATATCACTGGCTATTCGTATCCTGAATTACTGGGTAGCAATGGCGTTCAACTTATTGCCCCCGAGTGGCGCGATACCGTTATTGAAAAAATAAAAACAGGTTATGAATTACCCTATGATGTAGAAGGTGTCCGTAAAGATGGATCGTATTACTATTTAGAAATCCATGCAAAAAATATTCCTTATCAAGGGAGAACCATTCGTGTTACCGAGTTCCGTGATATTACTTCGCGTAAACAAGCACAAGAAAAAATTCTGGAACAAAATGCCCGACTCATTGCTATAACCGATGACCTGAAACGAAAGAATGAGCAACTCGAAGAGTTTACACAAATTGTTTCGCATAACCTGCGCTCTCCCGTAGGCAATATTTTAACACTGCTTAACTTTTTTGAAGCATCTCAAACGGAAGAAGAAAAAGCCGAATACCTTAACCTGTTAAAAATATCGGGTACCACTACATTAACCACACTGCACGAACTGAATGAAGTATTAAAGATCAAACAGAACAAAAAAATCGCGCGGCAGTTGCTTGAGTTTACCCATGTTTTTGAACATGTTAAGTCGATGTTGAATGCCCGGATTACGGAAGTAGGAGCCGAAGTAATTACTGACTTCGCTGAGTTACCTACTATCGTGTATCCAAAAATTTACTTAGAAAGTATCCTCCTTAATTTGTTCAGTAATGCGCTGAAGTATGTTCGGCCTCATCAAAAACCAATTATTACTTTTAAAACCTTTACAAAAGACAATCGCCTACTACTAACCGTAAGCGATAATGGTTTAGGTATAAATTTAAGTCGTTATGGGCACCAGGTTTTTAAGCTACGAAAAACATTTCACCGCCATCCGGAAAGCAGGGGTATTGGATTATTCATGATAAAAAATCAAATTGAGGCCATGGGTGGAGAAATCAACATTACCAGCCAAGAAAATATAGGTACTACATTTACTATTAACTTTAACAAAAACAGCGTACATGGAGAAGAACCTACCCATAATAGCCCTGGTGGATGATGATCAGGTTTTTCAATTAACATCCTCGCGCATGATAAAATCGGCTAATCTCACCGATACCTTATTGCAATTTGAAAATGGAGAAGATGCGCTGAATTTTTTGAAAGCACATGCAGGAGACTCCGCTACCCTACCCGACTATATTTTTCTGGATATCAATATGCCGTTTGTTGATGGCTGGATGTTTCTGGAAGACTATGCTGACCTAAAGAATAACTTGAAGAAAGACATTACAATTTTTATGGTGAGCTCGTCCATTGATCCTCGCGATGTTAATCGGGCAAAGGGAGATACCAATGTGAAAGAGTATATTATTAAACCGGTAAGTCGCGAAAAATTTGTGGAGCTGTTAAGTAGAGCTGCTGCTTAGGAATCTGCGCACGTACTCCATAAAATTTAACGATTTGTTTTTTGATAACCCCTGCATTAACTGTTGCCTACTTCACTATGTTTAAAGGGTTCTTTAATCCGGAGTGATCGATAATTTCTACACCCGCACTTCCTACAAACATATTCGCACTTATTTTTATGGGTATTCTGTTTTTATCATCACTGAACCAAGCAGTGATAGAGTTCTCTCCATTAAAGACTTTATTTTTTGGCATTAACGGTTTAAACACTAACGTTCGAACCTTACCTACTTTTGTTTTAATAGTTTGCTTACCATGATAAACAATACTGAGTTTATAAAACTCGTCCTCAAAAAAACCTGTTACCACAACCGTATCCTTCTCTTTTAATTTTGAGAAATCCATCACGCGCAAGTAAAGGAATCCGGAGATCATATCGCGTACCTGCGAAGGAGCATCATAATACTTCGGTTCTCTAAAGCTTCCTGTTTTCTGATTAATTGTTTTTACTTCAATCTTATGATTGACCTGATCGAAGTTTGTCCATTCATCTTTTTTATAGCGGCCTTCGCGAATTCTTCTATAAAACTGATGCGGTATTAACGCTGCGGTATCTATGTAAGCTCCCCAGGTATCGTCCACATCAGCAACCCAATCTACCATACCGACCGTTTTACCCTGAACATCTACTTTAAAACAATCGCGCCCGTTAATTTTAAAGTAATTGGGTTGAATCTGCACATTACCTTTTCCAACCGTAAAAATACCGTACGTCATTTTAAAATAAATAGCTTCACCACGGGCGAAGCTATCATTTTTAATATACCGATACGTCTCTTTGGTATCTGTAACAAATCCACAAAGAATGACTGTTAAGGAAAATCCGAAAAAGAGTTGCTTGACAAAGCTCATACGCAAATTTACATAAACCATGTTACGGGTGTATAAACGGCAAATGAAATTCAAAGTATATGCCAATTAAAACACTTATACGGAAACTGTATTATCTCTTAGGGCATCATTCAATGAGGTTTTCTTATCGGTACTTTCTTTTCTCTGGCCAATAATGAGGGCGCAGGGAACATGAAAATCGCCAGCCGGAAATTTTTTTCCGTACGATCCAGGTATAACCACCGAACGATCAGGGACATATCCTTTATATTCTACTGGGGTCGGGCCGGTAACATCAATAATTTTTGAACTTGCCGTAAGTACCACATTAGCACCCAAAACTGCCTCGCGGCCTATTCGAACACCTTCTACTAAAATACAACGTGAGCCAATAAAGGCATGGTCTTCAACAATAACCGGAGCTGCCTGTACAGGTTCTAAAACACCACCCACGCCAACACCTCCACTTAAATGTACATGCTTGCCAATTTGTGCGCAGCTTCCAACGGTTGCCCACGTATCTACCATGGTGCCCTCATCAACATAAGCACCAATATTTACATACGATGGCATCATAATAACACCTTTGCTCAAATACGATCCATATCGCGCAATGGCATGAGGTACTACTCTTACCCCCAACGCTTTATAATTTTTTTTGAGTTGTATCTTGTCATGAAATTCAAACGGACCAACTTCAATGGTTTCCATCTGCTGAATAGGGAAGTATAAGATAACCGCCTTCTTAATCCACTCATTTACCTGCCAACCCGTTGGTGTAGGCTCTGCTACGCGCAGTTCTCCTTTATCTAATTGTTCTATAACGGCACGGATAGCGTGCTGACTTGCTTGATCTTGAAGTAGGGACCGATCTTCCCAAATTTTTTCGATGAGTTCTCTCAATTCCATTATATTGTTTTTAAATCAGCATGCAAGAAATAAAAAAAAGGAGAATAGTCATTGCTTCGGTTTTAAAACCCGTAGATGATATCCGCATGACGGAAAAAATTGGGCTAAGTTTAGCTTCATTAGCCGATGTACACATTATCGGGATGCAATCTTCCATTCCTGATGTACAGGCACCAATAACCTTCCATCCGTTTCCGCGCTTTTCGCGACTTAGTCTTGCCCGATTTATTGCGCCATTAACGATCCTCAAAAAAATTTTAACACTCAAACCTACCTTATTTATTATTACCACGCATGAGCTCGTATGGACGGCTGTATTTTGTAAACTGTTTATGCGCATACCTGTGGTGTACGATGTGCAAGAAAACTATTGGCGAAATATTCGATACACTCAGTCTTTTCCTTTTTTGCTGCGCGATGTAGTAGCCAGTTATGTACGGATTAACGAGTGGGCTACCTCACCTTTTATTGATCATTTTTTACTGGCTGAAAAAGGCTACACAGAGGAGTTGTCTTTCGTTGGAACAGCTCACACTATAATTGAGAACAAACTACGAAAACCAAAATCAATTCCGCCACGCTCCACAAACGAGGAAACTATTCGCCTACTCTTTACCGGAACATTGGCAGAATCGACTGGTGTATTTTCTGCCATCGCGTTAGCAACCAAATTAGCCGCGCTGGATAACCGAATTGAATTACAGATTGTGGGATTTTGTCAACAACCAGAAACAATAAATCGATTAAAAAATGAAATTGTCACCAAACCATTTATTACCGGTTTGGGCATCGACCAATGGGTACCTCATCAAAAAATTGTAGAAGCTATTCAGCAAGCCGACTATGGTATTATTGCTTATCCGCCTAATCCATCAACCCAAAATACAATACCTACCAAGTTGTACGAATACCTGGGATTTAAACTACCCATACTTTTAATTAATAATCCGGTTTGGGTTAACGTGTGCAAGCCTTTTTCAGGAGCCATTACTTTTCAAGAAGATAGCCTGGCCGAAGATATCCTACATAGGATGAAAACGGGTTCATTTTATACCACCGAACCACAGGGAGTATATTGGGAGTCAGAAGAAATCAAGCTCATTGTTTGCATTAAGTCACTTTTATAAGCGTTGACAATGCTTCTTTAAAATATTTATCTCTAAATATTTTTTTAGACTAATCTAAACTTTAAGTTTGTACTGTCGTTAAAATCTACGATATGTTCAGTTTTACAGAAGAGAATTATTTAAAAGCTATTTATCACCTGGCCGAGGGCGGGGTACGTGCTGTACTCACCAACGAAATTGCCGAATCGATGAATACCAAAGCCGCATCGGTAACCGATATGGTAAAAAAGCTATCGGCTAAGGGAATGATTTTGTATGAGAAGTATCACGGAGTAAAAATTACCAAACAAGGAAAGCATGAAGCCCTGATGGTAATTAGAAAACATAGGTTGTGGGAAACCTTCTTAGTAGAAAAATTACACTTTAGCTGGGATGAAGTACACGATGTAGCCGAACAATTAGAACATATTCAATCCAGTATTCTCATCGAAAAGCTTGATGCCTTTTTAGCGTATCCAACAGCCGATCCGCACGGTCATCCTATTCCTGATAAAGACGGAAAAATTAAAGAGGTGGTACAGATTCCATTGGCTGACGGTGCAGTGAAACGCAAACTCAATGTGCGCTCTGTAAAAGATGGCTCCCCGGCCTTTCTTCAATACCTCAGTAAAATTGGTGTATACCTTGGCGCCACCATTACCATTCAAGAGAAAATAGAGTTTGATGGCTCACTCGAACTATTAATTGATGGAAAAAAGCGGGTCTTCATTTCCAGAGAAGTAGCACAAAACTTATTAGTAACTCAGTAAAGTCAACAAAACTTTACTTATCAAAAAGCATAGAATAAAATGAATCACAAGAAAAGAATAGAAGATAACACATCACTTATCACACGTATACAAGTGTCGTTCTTCTTGCTATTGTTGTTGCTAGGTAGTTGTTCACCAAAGCATGAAAAGCAATCGGGTAAACTCTACATTGTTACCACTACCAGCATGATCAAAGATGCTGTTGAAAATATTACTGGCGATCACGCAGAAGTAATAGCGCTTATGGGACCGGGCGTAGACCCTCACTTATATAAAGCCACACAAGGCGATTTGCAAAAATTAACCGATGCCGACATTATCTTTTATAATGGACTTCACCTGGAAGGAAAAATGGGAGAAGTATTAGAAAAACTAAGCAAGCGAAAGCCTGTGATTGCTATTGCTGAAGGTATACCCGATAGCTTACTTCGCGAAGTACCCGGCTTTGATGGCACGCACGATCCACACATTTGGTTTGATGTTAAACTGTGGAAACAAGGTGTTCTCTATGCAACCACAATTTTACAAAATTACGATTCGGCCAATGCAGTAAGCTATCAGGCAAATAGTAATCGCTATACCCAACAACTTGACTCGCTTCATCAAACTATTATGGATGCCATAAGTAAACTACCCAAAACGCAACGCGTACTCATTACCGCGCACGATGCCTTTGGTTACTTTGGCGATGTATATGATGTTGAAGTTCGCGGACTACAAGGCATATCTACGATGTCTGAATTTGGCTTACGCGATGTAACCGAATTGGTAAACTTTATTATTAGCCGAAAGATCAAAGCGATTTTTGTAGAGACCTCTGTTTCGCAAAAATCTATAGAAGCTGTACTTCAAGGTTGCCGAGACAAAAACTGGAATGTGGTTATTGGTGGAAACTTGTATTCAGATGCCATGGGCGATGAAGGAACTCCCGAAGGAACATACCTAGGCATGGTACACGCGAATGTAAAAACTATCGTAGAGGCACTTCACTAAAATGAGATGGTAACGAAATGATGAATAACGAAATCTTACTTAAACCGGCTCTTGAAATCCATGACTTAACAGTAGCCTTCGAGCGAAAACCAGTTTTGTGGAATATTGATCTCATGCTTCCACAAGGAAAACTCGTGGGAATCGTTGGGCCAAATGGTGCTGGTAAATCTACACTCATCAAAGCTGTCATGGGACTACTCCCACTAAGTAGTGGCTACATTAAATTATTTGATAGTACCCTTAAACAAGTACGCCATCGCATCAGTTATGTTCCTCAACGTGAATCAGTAGATTGGGATTTTCCGGCTTCGGTATTAGATGTTGTACTGATGGGTAGGTATGGAAAGCTTGGCTTATTTAAACGACCACGTAAAGCCGACTATGATGCGGCCATGGATTGCTTGAAGAAAGTAGGTATGGAAGCATTTGCTAATCGGCAGATATCACAACTATCGGGTGGGCAACAACAACGCACCTTTATTGCACGTGCACTCGCCCAACAAGCAGATATTTATTTTCTAGATGAACCTTTTGCGGGTGTTGATTCTGCAACTGAAAAAGCAATCATCACTTTGTTGCGCACCATGACAGATGCTCAAAAAACGGTTATCGTAGTGCATCACGATTTGCAATCGGTCACCAATTATTTTGATTGGATTATTATGAACACTCGATTGATTGCGTGTGGCCCTACCGAGAGTAATTTTACACAACAAACATTGCAAGAGACATACGGTGGCAAGCTAACCTTACTCTCCGCAGTAGGCGATCTTATTCGCAGAGAAGGATTCCCGAATCGCGAAGAAAACACTAAAAAAGTATTATGAATTCCTTCTTCGAATTCTTCTCTTTTTCTGACCCCAACGTGCGCTATGTAGCACTGGGTTCTATGTTGCTCACGGCAAGCTCGGCCATTGTGGGCACCTTTACTTTTTTAAATAAACGATCGTTGGTAGGCGATGCCATTGCACACGCTGTACTTCCAGGCATTTGTCTTGGCTTTATGCTAACCGGAACAAAAAATCCGCTGGTATTAATTATCGGAGCGTTTATAACGGGGTGGCTATCGCTTGTGGCTGTTCAGTTTATTACATCGCGCACACGCATTAAAGAAGATACGGCCATCGGCTTAATCTTATCCGTATTTTTTGGTATAGGTATTCTGCTACTAACCGTTATTCAGAAATCGGGAAAT
>CAYNKN010000135.1:0-8254 GCA_964397805.1 uncultured Chryseolinea sp.
GAAAAGTGGCGATTGGGACTAGAAGCATTTTATGTTAGTCAGCAACGTTTAAGTAACGGCTTTAAGACTAATGACTATTGGATCGTTGGGTTTTCTGCCCAACGAAAGTGGGAACACTTTTCTGTGTTTATCAATTTTGAAAACTTTACGGATACACGACAAACTAGATTTACACCTCTGTACACAGGCACAATAACTAACCCTCAATTTTCAGAGGTATATGCTCCTTTAGATGGTTTTGTGGCCAACGTAGGTGTAACGATTCAGTTGTAGCGATTGATAAATATTTTAGATATCAAAGCGTTTCGTATTCCTAATGAAATACGTGGCTTATAAAAATTGTCTTTCTAAGACTATTCGGATAGGAGGCGATCAATTAAATCATCTACGCTAATTCCTTCTGCTTCCGCCTTAAAATTGCGAACAATACGATGGCGTAAAACAGGTTTAGCAATAGCTTTTACATCTTCAATATCTGGCGAATATTTATTGTTGAGAAGGGCGTTACACTTTGCCCCCAACACTAAGAACTGGGATGCGCGTGGACCGGCACCCCACTCCAAAAATTCGTTCGCAACGGAAGAGCTACCAGTAACTCCGGGACGTGTTTTGTTCGCCAGCCCTACTGCGTACTCCACTACATTATCTGCCACAGGAACTCTGCGAACTAAATGCTGAAAGTAACTTATTTCTTCAGCCGTAAGTACCTTGCTAATAGTTTTTGGTTCGTCTGATGTAGTGCTCTTTACCACCTCCACTTCATCGGTAAAAGATGGATACGTAAGCAATACATTAAACATAAACCGATCGAGCTGCGCCTCGGGTAGGGGATAGGTTCCTTCTTGTTCAATCGGGTTTTGCGTGGCCAATACAAAAAATGGACGTGGTAAGTCATACCGCATACCGGCAATAGTAACCGAGTACTCTTGCATAGCTTCTAATAATGCTGCTTGTGTTTTTGGTGGTGTGCGGTTAATCTCATCCGCCAAAACAAGGTTGGCAAACACGGGGCCTTTTACGAATTTAAAGTTCCGTTCCTTATCCATGGTTTCTGCGCCCAGAATATCGGATGGCATCAAGTCGGGGGTAAACTGAATACGCTTAAATTGAAGGTCGAGTGAAGTAGCAATAGTTTGTACCAGCAATGTTTTTGCTAAACCTGGAACACCAACCAACAGGGAATGCCCCTGACAAAATATAGCGGTGATTACTTGCCTCACCACGTCTTCTTGTCCAAAAACTACCGTAGCGATTTCTGCTTTTAATTTTTTATAGGCTGCCGAAAGTGCATTGGCTGCTTCAACATCAGAAGAAAATTCAGTCATTCGTTATTCATCTAAAATACCACAATAATTATACGATGGCTCGATGTTAATAAACACATCGGCACGCGCCTTTTGAAACCACTTTTGTAAAATTCTATCTTTCTTTTCGTTTAATGTCGCGCCTTGAATTTTAGGCCAGTCTTGTTCCAGCGAAGCAAGGTGTGGTGGTATTCGTGACTTATAATAGAGTACGCGAACAGCATCTTTACCTTCATCTGTCCGATAAACAATCGGTTCAGAGATATCGCCTACTTTCATGGAATCTAGTTTGAAGAAAATTATGGGGTCAATTTCATCTACAGTAAGTTGTACTGATCCATCTCTATCACTAAAGAAACCACCGTTACCTTTTGTTTGCACATCGTCTGAATACTCTTTAGCAGCAAACTGAAACTTGATACTATCACTTAAAATTTTTCTGCGTAAAGAATCCAAGTAGCGCTGAGCATCTTTAAGATCTTTTTCGGATGGTTTTGGTGATATTAAAATATGACGCGAGTTATATTCATTTCCTCTGCGTTCAATAAGCTGCATAATGTGAATACCAAAGGGCGATTCAAAAGGCGTAGAGATTTCATTGGGTTTGAGTTTAAACGCCATCGCTTCATATTCGGGCACCATTCGCCCACGACCCGACCAGCCCATATTACCCCCGTTAGAAAGCACACTCGGATCATCGGAATGTTTTTTTGCTACCGTAGAAAAATCTTCGCCTGTTAAAATTCTGTTTCGTATTTCTGCCAACTCTAGCCGCGTAGCATTCTTTTGTTCCTCGCTTACTTTTGCTACACGAACAATTTGTGCTACTTCTACCGAAGCCGAGAAGTAAGGTAAACTATCGACCGGTATACGATTAAAGAATCGTCTTACTTCTGCGGGTGTTACTTTTACGCCATCGGTCATCGTATCTTCCATGCGTCCCACAATCATTTGCTCACGAATTTGCTCCCGCAACTCCATACGCACTTGTTCTAACGGTTTTCCGTAAAGCTCTTCTAACTCATCGGCTGTTCGTCCAGATTGTGCTAAGATCATATCCATACGATTTTGTGTATTGATATCTACCTCAGCATCTAATACAATAACCGAATCGATCTCTGCTTTGGCCATCATGAGTTTGTTACGCACAAGCATTGACAAGTACTGACAACGTACTTCTTGCGATGGTGTTCCTCCATTGGTGAGGTAGTCTTGATACGCTCTGTCTAAGTCCGATCGCAACACAATGTAGTTATCAACTTTTGCAATAATTTGATCAACAACAAATCCGCCATCTTCCTGAGCTTGTGTTGGGGTTGCTATACTAAACAACAATACCAACGCGAATACAACTACACCGTAAACCTTGTTTTTCATGCTACTTAAAAATCTCAAATTGCTTTTGTTCCACTCCGTTTTTATACACTTCATTTTCTAATTGCTTACCCAATTCAACCTTTCGCTTATTTAAAATAATGTTCCGGATGTCATCGCGCACAAATTCTAAAGGTGAAATGTTATCCGAAATTCTATACTGTTCAACTTTAAGAAAGTAAAGGAAATTATCATCGGCAGTTTCGTAGTATGGATTGGATTTTAGGAACTGAATTTTATTAGGTATTTCGGCCAGCGGAGATCCCTTAACAAGATCATCAAAAACCATCCAGGTAGAATCGGAAATATGATAGGCGGCTGAAAAGCTAAGGCAATATGATTTCAATTCTTTTTCTTCCTTTTCGCGTTTGGTTAGCATCAGCTCTTTTATTTTCGATGTGCGTGGAGCATTTTTAGGTACCTTAATGTAGGTGGCAAGTACAATGTTTTGCTTCAGAATAAAGTTATCAATGTTATCCTTGTAATAAGTCTCAATTTCTTCATTAGAAATTGTCATGTCTAGATTCTCCTTTACATAAAATGTTTGATACTCGTAGGCAATAATGCTAAATCGATAATCTAAAATTTTACGCTCTACCTCAACCTCATTGATATCAATTTTTCGGGCAGCTTCCTGAATAAGTAATTGTTTTCGAACCCAGCTCGTAACGTATGCCTCCACCCGATTCACACTATCTTCAGCTGATGTTCCTGGAGCAACAATACCGAGGAGATCATCATTGTACAAGTAGGTATTATTTACGCGTGCCACAGGTTTTCCGCTCGCGCTTCCATCCCGTTGCGATTGTTTCATTTTAATGAGGTCGCAACCTGTTACCAGAAAAGCTCCCAACAGCAACACCACCAAACGCCTACAGCCTGGGGTATTAATTGCCCTGCTGAAGTTGTTTAAATACGTTTTGCTTTTGCTTTTCATTAACCTTTACGGTGTGTTTACTTTTTAATTGGTTTATCCATCCCTTTTCGAGGTAAACCTGATAATCGGAAATTAAAGCAGGCCGGGCTTCCTCAAACGCCATGGTTCCGGACTGTAGTATCTCCTTTAGCCACGCAAGGTAATACATTCCGTTATTTTCCAGAGAATAGACGCCCTTCTGCCAAGGTATTTGCTGAAGCAATGGCTTGTCTGATTGGGTAAAGTACCCTGCCTCTGCACGTATTCGCTCACTAGCAACAAATTCTAACACCTTTTTTTCATCTCCTTCCTCAATTAATTTTTTTAAATCAGCGCGAAAATCGCCTGTAGCTAATGAGTAGATCACGGCCTTTACCCGTTCGCCAGCCTGGTAGTTTTTACTGAACTCGTTAAAAAACCGTAACTGCCCCACAGAATCTTCAGAAGCTTTGTTCCAAATTTCCTTTTCCATGATTTCAAACAGCAGAATACCTTCATAGTACTCTTGCAGCAGAAAGCTATAATCTGGGTTTTCCCGATGTATTTTTTCTTCTACCACTCCAGAGATGATCACATCTACGTATTGGTTGTAAAGTTCCTCCATATATTTTTGAGGTTCTTGTGTATTAGCGCGCTGCTGCTGTTGGGCGTATTGATAAAAATCAGCAAGTGAAACTGGTTTATCGGGAACCGTAAAAAGTATGCTGTTGGATTTCTTCTCTAAAATGGGCGCTTTCCATTTGCCTTGCTGAAGCGTTGTATCAGCAGCGGCTAGCATGGTGGCTTTTGCAGGCACATTTTCCTCAAAACGATAGTCACTTCGCAGTTTAGTTTGCAATGCCTTTTTAGAAATCTGTGTTCGCTCATCACGTAGCACTTTATTTTTTAATGAAGGTGCAATCACTTCAAAAGGTGCCAATGGAGTTTTCTTTTCTAAGCGCATAATATGCCAACCATATTGCGATTGAAAGGGATCAGATATTTCGCCTGTTGCCTTTAAACTAAAAGCAACCTGCTCAAAGGCTGGCACATTCGCCATAGCACCTACGCCAAAGGGGCGCAACTTACCTCCGTTTTCTTTCGAGCTTCTATCGTCTGAGTATTCTTGGCAAAGCTCATCCCACGGCATGCCTGCACGCACTTTATCAAATACATCGAAAATTGTATTCTTGGCTTTTTCAGCATCAATCCCTTCGCCCGTACTAATCATAATGTGCGATACTTCTACTTCGCCACGAGCGGGTTTTCGATCATTCACTTTTATGAGGTGATAGCCAAACCGAGTGCGCACGGGCTGGCTAATTTCACCCACTGGTGTTTCATACGCTGCGGTTTCAAACGGATAAACCATTTGCATAGCTGTGAAATAACCCAAACTGCCATAGTTTGATTTTGAAGAGGGATCATCGGAATACGAAAATGCTGCAGAGCCAAAATCTTCTCCGTTTACAATCTTCGATCTGATCTCCATAATTTTTTGATAAGCCTTTAGCGTATCTGCTGGAGTGGCGTCTGCATTTACTGTTGCCAAAATGTGGGAGGCTGCTACTTCTTCCTGTAGGCGCGCATACGTAAGCTTTACCAAGCTATCGGCAAGTTTCGAATCGGGTAAGTAGGGCTTGCGTAATTCGTCTTTATAACTAATATACTCTTGCAAAAAAGTAGCTGTTGTATCAAAACCCCTTCTCTTGGCCTCCTCTACTTTTAATTTAAAGTTGATGAAGAGATCAAAATAAGCTTCAATTTTTTCAGCAGAGTAATCTTCTTTATTGGGATGATTTTTTTTGTAGAGGTAAATAAACTCATCTACCGAAACCTGATTTTTATTAATCGAGAATAACGGATTAATTTTTTTTGGCTTCGCTTTTTTTTGAGCTACTACCTGAAGCGAAACGAATAGAAAAAAAAATATACTGACACTCCGAAAAAACATACACATAAAATACGGGATTAGTTTAGCGCAACAGATTTGGTTAACCGGCAGACATTTCGGCCACTGCGCTTTTGATATTCTATTTTATCCATTATCGATTTTACCAATCGAATGCCCAAGCCACCTTTTCGCTTGTCGTGAACAATGTTGTGAATAGTAGGTTCCGTAAATTCGTTAATATTGAAAACACTTCCATCGTCAATCAATTCAAAAACGATTGTCTGATTGTCTTCAATTTGGATGTGTAGTTCAAACAAATCATCTGGATTACACTGGTGCGCATGAATCATGAGGTTAGAGCACATTTCATCCATCGCCAATACAATTTCGCTGATGGTTAATTCTGGGATATTATAATTTTTTAGCGACTCTCGAATAAAGTCGCGCACACCCCTTAGGTTTTCTATGCTACACCCTACTTTATACTTATAGTCCATCGATTATTTGCTTAGCTGCTACTTTATCTTTTCCAATGTCGAGCAGTTCATTTAAACCTAAAATGCTAAACGTATTGGTTACACGATCGTTCATGCCGAAAAGAACCATTTTAATTTGGCGATCTTTAAACTCTTCAATGTAAGACATGAAAACACCCAGGCCTGCTGATGAGATGTATTCCAGCGCACTGCAGTCGACTAGGATTTTAGTAAACCCTTCGCCCACACTCTTGGCAATGGCCAGATCAAGCTCAATAGAAGAGCTGGCATCGATCTCACCCACTAGGGCAAGTACATCCGCTCCATCTTCCTGTAGTCTCTTAATGTGGATCATAAGTTTTTAACGTTGTTTAAAAGGTAATGTTCCTGTTTATAGTTTCTCTACTACCTGATGTTTATCATCTAATTATCAAGTAAACTTGACAATCATCGTGGTATAATCATCATTAATATTTTCTGTGCCTGTAAATTCATACAAACGCTTATTTAAATGCTCCTGAATTTCTTTTGTTGAGCAAGCGCTTACCTCTGTTACTACTTCGGCTAATCGAGCATACTCAAACTCTTCACCTTTACTGTTTTTTGCTTCGGTTATTCCATCGGTATAGAGCACCATAATATCACCGGTAGCATAGGTAAACTCATTGGTTTGAATAAAATTCTGATAGCTGCTATTGCGCACCATCCCCAAGGCTACACCTTTATCTTTTAGATATTCAGCTTGCTTGGTAGCCGATTTAAAATACAATACCGGGCAATGACCCGCGCGCGCATAACGAACTGTTCTGTCAGTAGTATTAATAACAAAGTAGCTCGCAGAAATAAATGATCCGCGCTGCAAACACTTTATTAACGCTTGGTTTGCACGCACCATAAAAAGATCAGGTTCCAAATCTTGTTGAGCCAGGCTGTGAAAAATACCTTTCATCTGCGACATGTGAAAAGCTGCCGTTGTGCCTTTTCCCGAAACATCGGCAATTATTAATGCGTAGCGGTTATCGCAAATGCGTAGCGTATCGTAGTAATCACCACCTACTTCATCGGCCGATTCTGAAAACGCAGCTAAATCAAAATCTGTATCGTGCTCCAGTACTTCAGGCAGTAAACTCTTTTGTACTGTTTTGGCAATTTTTAATTCTTCTTTGTAGCGCTCATTTTGAAGTGCTTCTTCCATTAACCGGAAGTTTTCAATGGAGATACCGGCCTGATTAGAAAATGTGGCCACAATTTTTGTCATCTCCCTATTAAATCCTTCGGGCAGTTCTTTAAGAAGTGCTAGCGTTCCGATGTTCTCACCTTTCACGAAAATTGGAAACGCCAAAATAGATCTGAAACGTGAACCCTTGAGAGAGGCTAAATGTTTGGATAAGTTTTTAGTTTTTTCACTTCCCTGATCGAATACACCTTTAATGTGGTGTTCTTTTAAATGATGAATTATATCGAAAGCTTCTTTTTCTGTAATGCGATGCGTAAAAAGCTTTTGTTCAAACGAGGTGCTGTTGATTTCTAACCAAGCTGCATCTGCGAATACTGTACTGACGGATGTCTCCAACAAAATATTGTAAACACTTTGTTCGCTCTGTTCTGTTTGGATGGATTGACTAATGCGTTGAAAGTTTACTACTTCTTCTAGTTTTTGTTCGAAAACAGACGTAGTGGGTAAGTTGAATAAAATAACCAGGAATGAGAAAACACTATACACCGCAACAAATACAATGAGTGATAAAATAAAAACATGAAAACGGTAGTCGGTGAAAGATGGGATCGATTTACCAATAACCTCTGCTAATGCACTGTTTGTATAAAGCAGATACATGAGGTAAAAAATGGTGAGCAAGAGTAGCAAAAGGCTTGTCCACTTTTGTTTGAAGTTTAGGTAAGCGACCCACTTCATATTGCCCGAAAGAACCAAACCTGCAACAACAAAAATGCTTAGCAGCGAAGCATATAGCCAATCTACCAACGGAAGTTTAAAACTGTTATACACTAGCGTGAACAATAGGCCTACTTCAAAGAAAGCCCAAAGCCGTAAAAGCCATTTCGATTTTTGATAGAGAATGAGTCGCTTCCAGGCTGTGAAGGCCATGAGCAAGAAGCTGATCATTAACCCCAGATTAATAAGGTAAATAAGATCTCGAAAAACAACATGATTGGTAAGGGCTGTGCTGCCCAGCATACCTTCTACCAAACGCAGTGTTAACGAAATAACCGTAGCTACCAAACCCGTAGCAAAAACACGCCACAATAGGTCCACAAAGTTTAATACTTCATCGCGTTCAATAACAAGCTT
>CAYNKN010000136.1:0-6033 GCA_964397805.1 uncultured Chryseolinea sp.
CCCCAACCCGATACCATTACAAAAGCTATTGAAAAAATTGTAGCACTGGCCAAGAAGAACGAGGAAACCTATAAGTATGCCGTTTGGATGTGTTTGTTAAAATACCAGCAGCCCGAAATTATGGGACTCGATGAGGTATATGTTAATTTATACGACAAGTACTTTGCTACGGGCGAGATGGATTTTTGGGTGAATGCGAAAACAAAACAGAACCTAAAAGAATATGCCGACCGATTACGCAAAAGTTTGATTGGTCGCACCGCACCCAACCTGATTATGCAGGACACGAACCTCAAACCGAGATCGATGTATGACATTAAAAATAAGTATACTATACTCTTTATTTTTGATCCTGATTGCGGCCATTGCAAAACAGAAACTCCCAAACTCGTTTCATTCTATAATCAGAAAAAATACGATGTAGAAGTATTTGCGGTAAGTGCAGATACATCAATGCTTAAAATGCGCAACTACATCAAAGACATGAACATGAAGTGGATTACCGTAAATGGGCCACGTACCTATGTAGGGCCATACGCTGATTTATATGATGCAGTAACTACACCTTCGTTATTTATACTAGACGAAAAAAAGAAAATCATTGGAAAGAAAATTCCAGTCGATAAACTCGATGACTTCTTTAACCAATATGAGCGAATTCAAAAACTTAAAGCTACAGAAGCTTCTAAAAATAAGCCTATCCAAAAATCATAACAAGACTGCATAGTGTTCGTCTGCGTACAGCTAATTTTAGATATCCACAAGCCTTACCGTTATATAAGTAGCTAATCAGCCAGTTGTAACATTTTTCAAAATTTATTCGTCTTTCATGCAACTATTCATACACTACAGAGTATCTATAGTGATATCAAAACAAGCAATGCATGGCATTTTTAGAAAAACTACTCGGTAAAAAGAAATCAGCGTTAGCCGCAAAGTGTCCCATCACTAAAGAGCATATAGAAACAGGTTTTGGTTTTATGTTAACCACGGCTGAAGTTATTACCTCTCGAAAATATTGGGATATGATTATGACGGAACCTGAAACCTTGTCGTATAGTGTTTCTCATTTCAACAACCAACCTTCGGGCACGCAAATGCGCAGTCTGATTTTTGAAAAATATAGTAGCATCAATAAGCCGTGGATGATCTCTGACTCGTGTATTAATTTGTTTGAGCATGTTGATAAAACAAAAGCTCGTTTAAAAGCCGAGAAATGGTGGAGTAATGCAGGGAAATTCAATCCAGAAAATACAGGTACTGCCGAAGAAGCATTAGGTGCCACTGATTTCAAAAACGCCAAAGACTATGCTATTCTGGAAGCAGGTCGCTCCCGAATTCAGCTATAGTTCAATTACATTAGGTTTAGGTTAGGTAAGAGCCCAGCATGTTGCGTGGGCTTTTTTTATGTGTATAGATTAGTTGTTTCGATCAATGGTAAACTGAACCAACTGCGTTAGTGATTGCTTATAGGTGGAGTCCGGAAATTCAGCGACTAGATCAATAGCTTCACGATGAAATGTATTCATCACATCGGTGGCATAAGCAAGTCCACCGGAAACCTTTACAAAATTAATAACCTCTCGCACGCGCTTCGGGTTTTCACTTTCGTTTTTAACAATACTAATGATCCTTCGCTTTTCGATCCACCCTGCTTTTGACAGCGCATAGATTAGTGGTAGTGTCATTTTCTTCTCCTTAATATCTATACCCAACGGCTTTCCTATTTCCTCCTCGCCATAATCAAACAAATCATCTTTTATTTGAAAGGCCATTCCAATTTTTTCACCAAACAAGTGCATTTTTTTTACCACCGTTTCGTCAGCCCCTGAAGAGCTTGCTCCTACTGCACAACACGATGCAATAAGTGAAGCCGTTTTTTGTCGGATTATCTGAAAGTAAATAGCTTCATCAATATCTAACCGTCTGGATTTTTCAATTTGAAGCAACTCTCCTTCGCTCATTTCCCGAACAGCATTGGTAACAATACTTAACAGATTAAAATCTTTATTTTCAACGGATAGTAACAATCCTCTGGACAGCAAGAAATCACCTACTAACACGGCTACTTTATTTTTCCACAGCGCATTTACAGAAAAGAAACCTCTGCGGTAGTTGGCTTCATCTACTACATCATCGTGCACAAGCGTAGCCGTATGTAGTAATTCAATAAGCGAAGCACCGCGAAAAGTAGCATCATTAATTTGGCCACACGTACCTGCGCTAAGAAACACAAACATCGGACGCATTTGCTTTCCCTTCCGCTTTACGATGTAACTCATAATTTTATCGAGCAACAATACACGCGTTTTCATAGAAGCTCTGAACTTCTGTTCGAAAGCTTCCATTTCCTGACGTATGGGGGCTTTTATATCCTCGAGGCGTAAAGACATGATGCGCAATAATACACATTGCGTAGTATATTCTTGCCCTTGTTTCAACAAATAGATAAGTGCTTAGTTAAATTTTAACATTGGGTATAACTCAATTTGAGATAAACAAATTTATAGATCAGCTCCTCAACCACCTTTATGCCCTTAACCCTGATAGATAAGTGTATGTGGTATACGTTTTAAATATTTACCCGAGTTAAATTGGAAACCCACCTACTTTACCGAGTAGGCTATTAGGTTACTGATTATGGTGGGGATGCTCCTATACTTCAAACTCAAAAAATGGTTTTAATCAATAGATTGAATTCAGAAAATGCTTTTATCTTTAACGAATATCCCTAACTGCTTACTGCATGGTATTAAGTTTTGTGTTGCTTCTAGTTGGCTTTGCGGTTCTTATTAAGGGAGCTGATTTTCTGGTGGCAGGGTCATCGTCTGTCGCCAAAAAGTTTAACATTTCGAATATTGCTATCGGGTTAACTGTTGTATCGTTTGGTACCTCTGCTCCCGAAATGGTTGTCAGTGTTATCTCTTCTATAAACGACAGCAACGATGCGGCCTTTGGAAATATCGTTGGGAGTAACAATTTTAACTTACTTTTTATTCTGGGTGTTGCTGGTTTAATCTATCCACTCGTTGTAAAAACCAATACCATCAAATTTGAAGTACCCTTATCAATTGCCGCTGGACTCTTGGTTTTTGTGTTGGTCAATGACGAATTACTTTGGGGAAAATCAGAAAGTATTCTCTCCCGCTTTGATGCGCTTTTATTATTAGCCCTTTTTATGGTGTTCATGTACTACATCTACCGTACTATGAAAAGCGGAAACATGGATGATGAGGCGCCTATAAAAATTTACTCGATGCCTATTGCGGTGGGTATGGCGATACTCGGTATGGCCATGCTGTTGGGCGGAGGATCGCTGGCGGTTGATCGAGCCGTGACTATTGCTACCTATTATGGTGTTAGTGAACGCCTTATTGGATTAACGGTTTTGGCCATTGGCACTTCATTACCCGAATTAGCTACCTCTGCAGTAGCTGCTTTTCGTAAGAATACGGACATCGCGATTGGTAATGTTGTGGGTTCTAACATTTTTAACTTCTTATTTATTTTGGGGGTAAACGGTACTATAAGCCCTATACCTTTTAATAAGGCCATCAATTTCGACTTAATAGTATGTGGAGTGGCCACGGTACTCCTGTTGGTTTTTATGTTTACCATTAACCAACGTAAACTTGATCGGTGGGAAGCCGCTATTCTTTTTGTAGGGTACCTCACCTATACGAGCTATCTTATTTTCAATGATATTCCGTAGAGTTTAGCCCAACAAAAATCAAGGGAGTCTGAATTATCCAAACTCCCTTGTTTTTTTAAAACTACTTAATTAGGCATCTTGTATTCTATGCCTACTTTCTTAAACCTTTTTCTCTAGTTCGGTGATTCTCTCCTCAGCGGCTGCATTACCCAGCGATTGTGCTTTTTTGTACAATTCTATCGCCTCACGGTAGGTTTCTTTCTTTTTCTTCGGAGCTAACTTCGTACGATTAGCAGCTTCTTCTACAGCTTGCCCACGTGCGTAATATGCATCAGCTTCACTCATTTTGCTTTGAATCATCAACTCTTGAATACGTGCTTCAATAAGTGCTAATTCTTGTGTTTTGGTTTCAATGGTAGCTTGCTTGTCAGACAACTCGGCTTCTTGCATGCTTACTGTAGTAATAAGGTTTTGATTTTCGCTTCGGTATTTTTCTACCTGCTCTTGCAATGCGGCAATCTCCTGTGTTTTTGTTTCCAAATCACTTCTTAACTTTTTAATGAGTTTGGCATTGGCGCTATTCTTTGAGTTAGTAGAGTTCAATGATTTCTCTAAATCATCAATTTTCTTTTGTGTGTCTTTAACATAACTGTTGATGTTTTTCATGCGCGAAGTGTAGTCATCGTAAGTTGTACCTTCTACCATATTTACACGCAATAATTGGCGGCTAGCATCGATGGAGTCCATCAACACACCCACTTCCGTTAAGGTATTGGCCAACTGCTGGCTAGCTTCTAATTCTACTTTTAGCGAATCAACCTGTGTTTTCAGGGTTTCTTTTTCTTTGGTGTCGCATGCCGTAAATGCTATAGCGACCAAAACAACCAACATTAAATTTCTTAACATAAAGATTTGATTTAGGGATTATACACCAAAAGTAGTGTTGATTTTGATGGCATTAAGCCACGTGCGCCAAAATATTTAAAATAACCGTTTAAGGAGGCCGGAATGCCGATAACTGGCTCCTGCCAACATATTGTACTTTTCTCTTTGGGTTTTTACAAAGCAGACTAACTTTGCGCCCGTTTATAACACACAGGCAAAACCATTCATGCCAAAATTAATAGCCACGCGTACGCGAATAGCAGACCTGGGCAAACCTCGCATCATCATTATTGGTGGCGGTTTTGCAGGTTTAGAGGTAGCTAAAGGTTTACGGAATTTCAAAGCACAAACCGTATTATTCGACCGCTTTAATCATCATTGTTTTCAGCCTTTACTTTATCAGGTGGCTACCTCTGGGTTAGAATCCAGCTCCATCGTATTTCCCTTCCGAAAACGTTTTGCCAATCAGGCCGACTTCTATTTTCGATTGGGCGAAGTAACGCAAATCAAACCCGAAGAAAACTATATCGAAACTTCGGTAGGTGGTGTTAAGTACGATTACCTGGTAATCGCCAACGGTGCTACTACCAACTTTTATGGTATGCAGGATGTTGAGTCACACTCGTTGCCCATGAAAACGATTATTGACTCTATCAAGCTTCGTAATATTATTATCCGAAATTTCGAAACGGCTCTACTTACAGACGATCCGGAACTGATGAACAGTTTGATGGACTTTGTGATTGTAGGTGGTGGACCCACAGGTGTTGAACTAGCCGGAGCTCTTTCCGAATTGAAACTTCATGTGTTCCCAAAAGACTACCCCGAGTTAGAGCTCAGCCATATGGATATTCATTTAGTTGAGGCAACTCCCAGACTACTAAGTGGTATGACGGAAAAATCTTCACAAAAAGCATTAGAATATTTGCAGCAAATGGGGGTTAAAGTACATTTGAACTGTGCTGTGAAATCGTATGACGGATATGAAGTATGCTTCAATACCGGAGAGAAACTTATTTCCAGATCGCTCATTTGGGCTGCAGGCGTAACCGGACAACCTATTGACGGTATACCTGCTGATAGCGTTACGCGTAGCAACCGTGTTCAAGTTGATGAATACAATCGGGTGAAGGGATTTGAAAACATTTTTACAATTGGCGATGCTGCATTAATGCAAGGAGATCCGGATTGGCCAAACGGTCATCCGCAGATAGCTCCACCCGCCATGCAACAGGGCAGACTAGTAGCTGAAAACATTAAACGCTTAATTAATAAAAAACCGATTAAACCATTCCGCTACAAACATCAGGGATCTATGGCTACTATTGGTAGAAACAGAGCAGTAGTAGAACTCAAAGCATTTAAAGCGCATGGTTTTATGGCTTGGTTTATTTGGATGTTTGTTCACTTGATCTCCATCATTGGCTTTCGAAATAAATTCTTCGTTTTAATTAGCTGGTTATGGAGTTATTTTTCATACGACAAAAGCAATCGGT
>CAYNKN010000136.1:6043-8225 GCA_964397805.1 uncultured Chryseolinea sp.
TTATCTCCCGTCCGAAAGACGGAGCGTAATCCATGGCCACCTCAAACGATAAACACATCTCCCCGTTATCAGCCGCTGGCGTATTGATATCCATGGGAATCATCTATGGCGACATTGGTACCTCGCCCATTTATACCTTGCGGTTTATTGTTGGCAATCATGAAATATCGGAAGAACTTATCTATGGCGGACTTTCTTGTGTTTTCTGGACGCTTACGCTGATTACTTCCATCAAATATGTTTACTTGGCACTCAGTGCCGATAACAAAGGTGAAGGTGGAATCTTTGCCCTTTATGCTTTAGTAAGGCGCTATAAAGCGGGTTGGGTAATTTACCCAGCCATTATTGGTTGCGCTACGCTTATCTCCGATGGTTTTATAACTCCGGCTATTAGTGTTACTTCTGCCATTGAAGGACTCCGAGCACTCAACCCCGATATTACCACAACAACCATCATCTCTATTGTTGTTGTTATTTTGGTTGCCCTATTTGTGTTTCAACAATTTGGTACTGGTGTGGTAGGCCGCACGTTTGGTCCGGTTATGTTGATTTGGTTTTCGTTCATTTCTGTTATCGGAGCCTTTCAGTTAGTGCAGCGACCGGAAGTGTTACAAGCACTTAACCCGATGTATGCTTTTAATCTCTTAGTAAAATACCCCGGAGGTTTCTGGATATTAGGAGCCGTATTTTTATGTACTACAGGAGCAGAAGCCATGTACTCCGATTTAGGCCACTGCGGAAAACAAAACATTCGCGTTGGTTGGGGATTTGTAAAAGTAGCCTTGTTACTAAGTTACTTCGGTCAAGGAGCTTGGTTGCTTAATCATCAAGGAGAAACCCTGGATGGAAAAATACCTTTTTACGAAATAATGCCCGAAAGCATTCTTGTCTTCGGTTTGATAATTGCCACGCTGGCCACCATCATTGCCAGTCAGGCCTTAATTTCCGGAACGTTTACGTTGGTGAATGAAGCCATGAAACTGAAGTTATGGCCTGCTACCCGCGTTCGCTATACAAGCCAAGTAAAAGGACAGATATACATTCCTTCTATCAATTGGATTTTGATGATTGGTTGTATTCTGGTAGTCTTCATTTTTCAAGAGTCGGCCAGCATGGAAGGTGCATACGGATTAGCCATTACCTTCGATATGTTAATGACCACCTCCTTATTGGTCTTTTACTTTTCAGTTTCTCGTAAATCGCGGATACGGGCTACGGGTATGGCGCTATTATTTTTTGGTATTGAAGGAGCTTTCCTTGTTTCAAACTTAAGTAAGTTTAGCCACGGTGGTTGGTTTAGTTTTACCATTGCTTCGTTGTTTTTCTTTATGATGTTTGTTTTGTTACGAGCTCGCTGGCTACGCGACAGGCATACGGAGTTTGTTGATTTGAAACATTATGTCGGGATGATTCAAGATTTGCAAGCCGACAATACCGTACAAAAAGAAGCTTCCAATTTAGTGTACCTGGCGGTGGCAAACAGTAAACGATACATTGATTCAAATATCATCTATTCAATTTTCAAAAAGCGACCGAAGCGAGCTGATGTATATTGGTTTTTACATGTTGATACGGTTGATAGTCCGTTTACCAGCAAGTATTCGGTAGACACCATCATTCCTAAAAAATGTTTTTTTATTCGCATGCGATTAGGGTTTAAAACCGATCATCGCGTGAACTTACTCTTCAATAAAATTATTCACGAGATGGCCGACTCGGGAGAAATCGATCTGGTGAGTCCTTATCCATCGTTGCACAAATACAGTATGATGGGCGATTTTAAATTCGTGATCATCCATTCATGGGCCTCATCAGATAGTGAGATATCAACCTTCGATCGACTAATCATACAAAGTTATCGCCTCTTAAAAAGATATAGTTTGTCAACAGAAGAACTCTACGGTATTGAGGCCGCTAACTTAGAGATTGAAAAGGTACCGATTCAGGTAGGGCCTATGGCCAAAGTTAAAATTAAGCGCGAGCGAGAAGAGTAACGGCTACTTCTTCATAAAAACCTTTTTCTCCGCGCAGGTTTTACCTACTTTCAACAATAATTTTAGTTGATTCTAGAAAAGCCCTTGCCATGCGAAAGAACATCTGTATTGTATTTACCTGTAGTATGCTTGCCTGCACACCTTCAAAAAACGATATGACCTCACCCATTGGATCCATTGAAGTATTG
>CAYNKN010000137.1:0-8165 GCA_964397805.1 uncultured Chryseolinea sp.
AATACCCCGTAGTAGGTGTAAATTGGGATGCAGCAGCATTCTTTAGTGAGTGGAGGACTGCATATTTAAATGATTTTAGAAAAAGTGTTGGCGATTTTCCAATGCCTGCATTTAGATTACCCTCAGAGGCTGAATGGGAATATGCAGCCAGAGGTGGTCGCGATATGGCAAAATACCCTTGGGGAAATCCATACATCAGAAATTCAAAAGGCTGTATGCTCGCGAATTTCAAACCAGGAAGAGGTAATTTTTACGATGACGGTTTTGCGTATACCTCACCCGTTAGTGCTTATTTCCCTAACGATTATGGCCTCTATGATATGGCCGGTAATGTTTCTGAATGGTGCTTAGACGATTTTAATCCTGCCTCGGTACCCACCGTTTGGGATTTAAATCCTCAGTATATTGACCCAAGAACTAATCCAGAAAGTTCAAAATATAATCCGAGAGTTCCACCCAAAAAAGTAGTGCGTGGCGGTTCATGGAAAGATGTGGCTTACTACTTGGAAACAGGTACACGTACATATGAATTCAAAGACTCGACCCGCGCTTACATTGGTTTCCGTTGCGCTATGACTCACCTAGGACGATCATCAGGTCAGGAATTTTAATAATTGGAAACTCTACTTATCTTTAAAATATCAAAAAAGCAAAACTTAAACCATTACTAAAATGAGCAAGAAAAAAGGCGGATTTGGTGAACTTCTCTACAAAACCATAATGCCAAAAGTTTATGGTATCGGTGCGGCAGTCGTTATCATTGGTGCATTGTTTAAAATTCTTCACTATGAAGGTGCCGATACAATGTTATTCATAGGGTTGACTACAGAAGCGGCCATATTTTTCCTAAGTGCTTTCGAGCCTGCTCACCAAGAGCCAGATTGGTCGAAGGTATATCCTGAGCTTGGTGAAGATTATGAAGCTCCTTCTGCACCTACAAGAATTTCAAATAAGGGAGGCGCATCCTTAACACAACAATTAGACGTTTCCTTAGAGAAGGCTAAAATCGGCCCGGAACTCTTGGATAGTCTGGGCAAGGGTTTGACTAACTTAGCTGACTCAGCTAAGAAGATGTCAAGTCTTTCTGATGCAGCAGTAGCCACTAACGATTATGCTACGAATGTGAAGAAAGCCTCAACTCAGTTAGTTGAAATGAACAAGTCATACGATGTGGCTATTAAGGCTGTATCAAGTATGTCTGAAGCTTCGAAAGATGCGGGAGAGTATCATTCACAAGTTCAAAAAGTTACTAAAAATTTAGCGGCACTTAATTCTGTTTATGAAATGGAGTTAAAAGATGCTGATAGTCATGTGAAGAATATGAACAAGTTCTACGAAAGTTTGACTGGTGCTATGCAGGGTCTTTCTAAAGTAGGAGATAATACAACTAAGTTTACGAATGAGCTCGGCAAATTATCTGATAACTTATCTGCATTGAACAAAGTGTATGGAAGCATGCTTACTGCCATGAAAGGTGGCGGACAAGCTTAAGCTTTATAAGAAATTATAGATCACAACGTTCTAAACTAAATTATTGAATCATGGCAGGTGGAAAAGAGACCCCGCGTCAAAAAATGATTGGTATGATGTACCTCGTGCTTACAGCGCTTCTAGCGTTACAAGTAAGTAATGCGGTACTCGAGAAGTTTGCCATCATGAATGAAACGCTTTCAACCCTCATTAAAGATGGTAATGAAAAGAGTGACCAGATTTTGTCAAACATCATTAAGGAAGCAGGTCAAAGTCAAGATGCTAACGTTTTAAAGGCAAAGGAAAATGCAGGCAAACTTCGCGAGTTAACGAAATCTACAGTGGCCTACATTGAGGCATTGAAAGGTAGGATGATGGAGAAGGCTGGGGCTGATAAAATTGATGAGAAAGTAATTAACGACCACAGCTCGAAAGTTTCAACCATGATGATGGACAAGAAATCGAAAGAGCAAGAAGGTGTTAAGTATGAAAAGCTTTTGAACGATTACGTAAAGCAAATCTCTGAATTATCAGGTATTCAATTTGCAAAACTGGCTAAACCACCAAAAGAGTTAGATCTTTTTAAAGATGATAAAGATCATGCAAACAAAGACTACTTAACATTTACATTTGAAAATACACCTGCTATCGCGGCTATAGCTTCGGCAACTCAAGTGCAAACTGAAATATTGGAGTACGAAGCAAAGGCACTTGATAAACTTCGTGAAGACGCTGGTGCAAAACGAATAAGCTTCGATCAGTTTGTTCCTATGGTTAGAACGCCTTCTTCAACAGTAGCAGCAGGTGCTAAATATGAAGCTGAATTATTTCTTACAGGTTCATCTACGGCAATTCAACCCGAGTTTTATCAAGACGGAAAAAAACTATCCGTTATTGAAGATAGATCAGGTGTGAAAATGGGTAAGATTGAGTTCGTTGCTCAAGGCGGTGGTTACGATGCAAGTGGATTAGCTAAAAAGAGTTTTGAAGCTAAGATTACTTTGAATGATCAAACTTTTACTGAAAAAATTGAGTACACTGTAGCTCAGCCTGTAATTAGAGTAACAACAGGTAATGCTCCTACACTTTATATGAACTGTGGTAATGTTGTGAACATTGAAGTTCCAGCTTTAGGTACAAATTATAATCCTTCGTTCTCTGCTAGTGGTGCAGACATTGTTAAGGGAGATAAGCCTGGTCGTGTCACTATTGTTCCGAAACAACGTAAGATTTCTGTTAATGTTAGCAACGGGGGTACAAACATTGGTAGCCAAGGTTTTGATGTAAAAAATGTGCCTGATCCTCGTTATGTAGCCTATGTAGGAAACACACCAGTTGATTTACGTTCTGGAATTCGTGCAAATCAGTTGGGAAATCTTAGATTCGCTGCTGAGCCAGAGTCTAATTTCAAAGAGGAAGTTCCTAAGGACGCTCGGTATAGAGTTACACGTGCAATCGTACAACTAGGTAGAGGCACTACGCCTGTTGGAACTGTAAATGCAACAAATGAAAACCCTGACTTACGGGCATGGGTTAATCAAGCGCGACCAGGTGACAGAGTTATCATTGACATCAGAGATGTGGTGCGTAAGACTTATCAAAATCAAGACGAAAAGCAAAACATTAAAGGTTCGTCAGGGATTATTTCCATTCCAATTATTTAGTTCATGAAAAAACTATTTGCCATTGTATTGTTCGCCTCTTTTAGCCTGAGTGTATCTGCTCAAGAGGTTCAAGATTTGGAGATTCAGTATAATCCGAATTCACTAAATCCGATACCTCTTTATGAACAGCACTATAAGGTCCGGGTATGGAGAAATGTGGATCTAAGAGAGAAAATCAATAAAGGGTTCTTTGCTAGAAATGGTGAAATAACTAAGCTTATTGTTGATGCCGTAAGGTCTGGTGAGTTAACGGATGTTTATGCTGATGACTCACTCAAAACTAAACTATCTAAGGAGGATTTCCTTAGCAGATTGGTTTCTGAACAAGCTCAGGTTTATGAATCATGGGATCCAGCTATGGATGTTTATACTGATGACATTAAGACATACAATGGTTCAAATTATCGCGCTGTTCAAGATAGTAGAGGAGTAACACCTAGCGAGGACGCCACAGATTATTGGTCGATAACCAGTCAAGGTTCTGGCATCAACTATAGTGCTGGCGACATGAGTACCCTGAAATTAATGGAAGACATGATTTTTGACAGAAGAAGATCAAGATTATATTACGATATCCAAGCTATCGAGGTAATCGTACCAGGAAGCAAGACTGTCACTATGCTAGATGTTTCTTTGGGATGGTTTAAATATAAAGATCTAGAGAAGCTTTTTAGAAACAATGTTCAAAAAGCAGTTTGGTTTAACCGCCAAAACACAGCACAAAACAAAAATTTTGCGGACGCATTTTTATTGAGACTTTTCCAAGGATCTATTTATAAAATTCAGAACCCAGATGATGAGACATTATCGGATACTTACCGTGCAAATGGTAGACCTTATAAAGAATCTGTTTGGGCGCGTGAATGGGCAGAAATGGATCTTATGGAAAAAGAACACAACTTGTGGGAATTCTAATTCAATAGTATTGTAAAAAAATGAGGGAGCTTTACGGCTCCCTTTTTTTATGGATTAATTTGGCTTTTTTTTCACCTATAAGATTGGCAAGTTCCTCCAAGGAGGCTTCATTAATTTTTTTAACCGACTTAAAATATTTTAGCAGTTTCTGAATGGTTTTTTCCCCAACACCTTCGAGTTCTTGAAGGGAAGATGATATTTGAACTTTACTTCTTTTTTGACGATGGAAGTTAATAGCGAAACGATGAGCCTCATCTCGTGTGTGTTGTAAAAGTAAGAGGCCTGGCGATTTTTTGTTTATGTGTAATGGAAATGGATCCTCAGGGTAGTATATTTCTTCTAGTCTTTTGGCAATTCCTATGATGGGAATTTGTTGATAGAGGTTAAGTTCCTTTAGTGCCTCGCAAGCACTACTTAATTGTCCTTTACCCCCATCTACGACAATCAGGTCAGGAAGTATGGAGTTTTCCTCTAAGATTCTTTTATACCTTCTACCAACAATCTCTTTCATGGAAGCAAAATCATTTGCTCCAACAACACTTTTAATATTGAAATGCCGATAGCCTTTTCTGTCGGGTTTGCCATTAACAAACCTAACCATAGAGGCCACTGGCTGCGAGCCTTGTAAGTTTGAGTTGTCGAAACATTCTATAATGGTGGGAAGGTGCTTTAGTTGAAGATCTTTTTGTAGAATGGTTAAGACCTCCAGCTGCTTTGTTTTTTTTCCTTCGCGCAGCAGTAGTTTTTCTTTCTTTAATTCTAGGGCATTTTTAATAGAGAGCGCAACAAGTTTTTTCTTGTCTCCAATTTGTGGAACAACGTTTTCAATACTGTCTTCAAGTAGTAATACCGGTATGTTGCTTAGTATTACTTTGTTAGTGCTATTTGTTTGTTCTCGAAGCTCAAGAATGGCGAAGCTCAGTAGTTCATCATCGGGTTCATCGAGTTTCTTTTTTACCTCAATTGTTTTGGAAAAAATAATAGCTCCCTCTTTTACTTGTAAGTAGTTGGTATAGGCAAAATCATCGGCACTTGATATAGTAAAAACTTCTACATCTGTTATACTTTTGTTAACCACCATTGACTTGGCCTGAAAGCCCTCTAACGTATCTAGTTTTTCTTTGTAAAATTGCGCACGTTCAAACTCAAGTTGCGCTGAAGCAGTATTCATTTGATGAGTGAAATACTGATAGACAATACTAATATTTCCTTTTAAGATATTTCGTGCTTGTTCAATGTCATCCAGATAATCTGATTCTGCTTGATGGCCTTCACAGGGTCCTTTGCAATTTCCAAGATGATACTCTAGACATACTTTGAATTTTTGTTGTTGAATATTGTTTTCGCTTAGCAGTAGGTTGCAGGTGCGAATCGCATAGAGTTTTCTTGTAAGCTCAAGAACGTTTTTCATAGCAACTACACTAGAGTAAGGGCCAAAATACTCTCCTTGTTGAGGTATGTATTTGCGTGTGTATAGTAGCCTTGGAAATCGTTCTTTTAGAATGCAGATGTACGGAAAGGTTTTATCGTCTTTCAGTAAAATGTTATACTTCGGCTGATTCTTTTTAATAAAATTGTTTTCAAGAAGAAGTGCATCAAACTCTGTATTCGAAACCGTGAAGTCAATTCGTTTTATTTCGGAAACAAGTTTGATTGTTTTGCGATTAATACCTGCACTCTTATTGAAATAGCTGGTAACTCTTTTTTTTATATTTTTTGCCTTACCTACATAGATGAGTGTATCATCCAGATTATAGAAGAGATAAACACCTGGTGTTTCAGGTAATCGCTGAACAGCTTCTTTCAGCAAATCACGCATGGCGGTATGAATTTATTGATGAGGATTCCAAGTATCTTCATCATCTTCATCTGGAGTATCTTCAGTGGCTTCTAACTTACTACAGTCTAGTGTCATGTTAATGGCAGATGGCCTTCTAAACTGACCCTTTTTATACTCTAGTGTTTTATCAGCATAAATTTTAAGCATGTATTTATCCCAGATGGGTCGGGCTAATCTACCACCTTGGCCAAGTGACCAATCGCGATAGTGAATGCTCCGTTCGTCACCACCTACCCAAGCACCTGAAACTAAATCGCGAGTAACCCCAATATACCATCCATCAGAAGCATTGTTGGTAGTCCCCGTTTTTCCACCAATTTCATTGTCGGCTTTTAGATCATAGCTTAATGCGCGCGATGTTCCGCCTTCTTCTTGAACACCTCCCATTAACATGTAAATCATTTTGTAAGCAGTTTGTTCGCTGATGGCTTGTTTCGTTAAGGGAACAAAGTTTTCAATGACATTTCCGTTTTTATCTTCAATATGCGTAATGTAAAATGGCTTGGTGTAAATACCCTCATTTACAAACGTACTGTACGCACCTACAATTTCGTAAAGCGAAACATCACTAACACCTAAACAAAGTGAGGGTACGGGATCAAGCGGACTGGTAATACCTACTCTTCGTGCGAAGTCAACAATATTTTGTGCACCAACTCGCTGGAGTAATTGTGCGGTTATAGTATTTTTTGATTGTGCCATGGCCTGTCGGATGGTCATCCATTTACCAGTACCTCGATCACCTTCAGCGTTGGGAGGGCTCCACGTTGTTCCGGAAACCTGAAATGTGGGAGATATATCTTGCAGTTTTAAACATGGATTGTAATCTGCCTCCATAGCAGTTCCATAAACAAACGGTTTAAATGCAGAGCCTGGTTGTCGTGTTCCTTGACGAACGTGATCATACTTAAAATACTTGTGATTGATACCACCAACCCATGCCTTAATAGCGCCCGTGCGTGCATCCATTGACATAAATCCAGCATTTAAAAATCGTTTGTAGTAACTAAGTGAATCCATGGAGCTGAAAAGTGTATCACGCTCTCCTTTCCATGTAAAAACGGTCATTGGTTTTTTAATGTTGAGCATAATGTTGATCGAGTCATGACCAGCGCCATACTTCTTAACCAGATTCCGATAGCTTTCGGTTTGTTTGATACGCGATTGTAGAAACCCTTTGATCTCATTCCAGTTTTCATCAATCCAAGGATTTTTTCCTGCCCAGTGTTTATCGAAAAGCTTTTGCTGATTGGCCATACTTTCTTCCATGGCTTCTTCGGCATAGCGCTGCATACGACTATCGAGTGTAGTATAAATTTTTAATCCAGATTCCCATAAGTCAATATTGTTTTCTCTGGACCAGGCTATTAAATCGTTTTGAATTACACTTCTAAAGTAAGTAGCTAACCCTTTGTTTTGATTTTGCACCTGAAAATCTAACTCAATAGGAAGCGCTCGAAGTGAGTCGTACTCTTCGCGTGTCTTAATATATTTATGTTTAAAGAGTTTGGCCAATACATCATTGCGCTTAGACAATGCGTTATTCGGATTTCGTTGTGGATTAAAGAGCGATGGGTTTTGAAGCATACCTACTAGCACAGCTGCTTCTTGAATCGTTAAACTATCGGGGTCTTTGTTAAAGTAGGTTTCTGAAGCAATCTTAATTCCATACGCATTACTACTAAACTCGCTAATGTTTAAATACATCGCGATGATTTCCTCCTTTGTAAAGTTTTTTTCTAAGTGAATGGAGATTATCCATTCTTTTGTCTTGCTGATTAGAATTTTAATAGGACCGCCTAACCGGGTGAGTGGCCCTTCTAATTCATCACCTCGTGTTTTAAAAAGATTTTTGGCAAGTTGTTGAGTGATGGTACTACCACCACCTTTGGCCGAAGAATTGAAAGTTAGTACGCCATAGAGTACACGAAGGTAGGCTTGAAAGTCGAGACCAGAGTGACTATAAAACCGATGATCTTCTGATAAGAGTAATGTGTTGACTAATTCAGGTGATAGCTGATCGAATGTAACTTGGCTTCTATTAAATCGAAAGTATCGACCTAGCGAAACACCATCGGCAGAGATGAGTTCTGATGAAAGATCGTTCTCCGGATTTTCAATCGCCTTTAAACTTGGCATACCGCCAAATAGTCCGAAGAGGTCGTAGCTTACGGAGTATACATATACAGGCAAACCAATAAGGATGCATAGAAATAGTATCCATGTAAACTTAACTACTTTCCGAATCCACGGAGCCTGCCAACGAAGCAGTTTCT
>CAYNKN010000138.1:0-8106 GCA_964397805.1 uncultured Chryseolinea sp.
TTACCTGTTTTGGGGCCGATTCTATACTATGTATTTGGCAGAGGTAAATAAGCGGGTGCCAATTCGTAGATAAAATAATTAGCCGAGAATTTTTATGCAGTGTGTAGCCTGAGTTTGATAATAAATTCACTGCCTTTTCCTTGTTCAGAAATTAATTCAATCTGACCATCCATACGATCAACTAAGATTTTTACGATCGCTAGACCTAATCCATTCGAGGTTTCGCCTGCTGTTGGCCGAGCACTTAGTTTTTTAAATTTTTGAAAGAGTAATGTTTTGTCTTTGTCAGAAAACCCAGGGCCTTGATCTTTAATGGCAATCCATAGATGCTCATCTTGTTGGCTTGCACTTATCCGTACGCTAGAATTTCTAGGCGAAAACTTAATGGCATTGGTCACCAGATTATCAACAATTCGTCCTAAATAATTACTGTCAAGATCTACATCGTGACTATCAATATTATGTAAGAGCAGTTCAATGCCTTTACTTGTTGCGGCAGGTCTTAATAGCTCGGTGCGTTCTTGTAAGAAATCATGAATGTTAAATGTGCTATAATGTGGTTTCACATTTTCTTCTAGCATGTGTACGTCTAACAAGTCTTTGATAAGGTCTAAACCGGCTTGTGTAGCATCTTTGGCAAGTTGTATGTAGTGTTGTTGATCGGTGGTAAGTCCGCCTTCCATTTCCATTAAATCAGTAATTCCTTTAATGCGGTTCAATGGCGATTTTAAGTCATGAGCGACTATACTCATTAAGGTATCTTTTTCGTGATTCAAATCAGACAACTGCTGGTTACGCCTCGATAGTTTTTCATTTTGATCAATAATTTCTTGGCGTTGGTTTTGGATAAACTGATTTTGTTGTGCTAATTTTTTATTTACCTCTGTTCGTTTTTTATTGTTGCGCCATTGCACAAAAACCAAAATGCTGACTGATAAAATGATAATGATTAGAATAACATTTTGAAGTTTTTGTTGCTGAATAATGGCTTCGGTATTGGCTTGATTTACTTTTAATAATTCATTTTCCTTTTCTTTGCGTTCAATTTCAATTTCAAATTGTAAGCGTTCAACTTGTCGGGCTAAATCAAGATCTTTAATGGAATCTTTTAAAATGAGGTATTGATTTTGGTTTTGTAATTGACCCGATTTGTCTTTCTCTTTTTCCGAGAGTTTCCATAACGCATAGTGCGCATCCATTTTAGAAGTAAGGTCTTTAGTTTGAGCAGCAACAGTGAGTGCAAGGTTGAAATATCTTTTCGCTTCCGGATAATCAGCCATTTCAAATTTTATTTGCCCCATAGTAAGGTAGGCCTGCGGCTGCATACGTACATTATTTTTACGAAGGATGGCATTTAGTCCGTCCAGACAAATCTCCGCAGCCTCATCTAATTTGTTTTGTACCAAGTAAGTTTTTGCTGTATAGGTTTTTACTTCAGCCACATTAATTTCATCGCCAATGGAAGTAGCTGTAGAATCTGCTTTAGCCAGATAATAAAGAGCCTGATCATGATCATTGTTTTCTTGATAAAACCTTCCGGTTTGAATGTAAGCCGAAGTAATATCGGGTGTGTTTTGAAGCGCCAAGCGCATGTTTAAAGCTTTGAGGTAGTTGGCCTCTGCTTTATTATTATCGCGTTGCGATTTATATAATCGTGCTAAACTTTGGTAGGTATATGCTAGCCCGGTAGAGTCTCTTACTTCTTCAAAAATAATAAGTGCTTCTACGAAATAATTATAAGATCGGGATAGAAGACCTTGTTCAAAAAACAGTCTACCTAAATTATTATTAGAATACGCTATTTGTAAGGAATCCTTATGTGCTATAGCCAATTTGATGGCACGATCGTAATAATCATATGCACTAAGACGATCGCCCTTATAGTTATAAGCCACCCCTATAAAATTTAAGGGTTCTGCTAAATCAGTGGTTAGGTTTAACGAAACTCCCAGTGCATAGGCTTTCTGAGCATAAAAAATGGTGCTATCTGGGTAAGCTGACCTAAATTCCCACGCTACCTTATTTAGAAGCTTGAATTCAGATAAACCTATTGAGGTTGGTAATTTCTTTCGTAGGCTATCAATTAAATGAATGTTCTGACTAAATGATGCAGAAGAACAAGTAATAAGAAGTAAGTAGAGTAATGCGGATCTCTTCACGATTCGTCTTTTTCCGATATTGAATATGCCGAGTGTGGGCTCACTATTTTATCGAAAGATACAAACTAATCAGCCTCTTCAAAACCCAAATGGCTACCTTAAATTTATCAGTAACCTCGTTGGCTGTAAAGGCCATTATAGTATACTATCGCCCACCTCCGCCCCATAGGTTTTATTTGTTAACCCCATTAAAGTTATAAACTGGTTAATGTAGATCGAGATTTACTCAAACTATCCGGTTACCCTATTCACATATAGGTGTTAGCAAAATCTATTACATTTTTTGCAGCGCTTTTTCCAAGTCTTCTATTAAGTCTTCAGCATCTTCTACCCCTATGCTCAGCCGGATGAGTGAATCACTTAATCCACTTTTAATGCGTTCTTCTTTGGGTATGCTGGCATGTGTCATAGAAGCCGGATGATTGATGAGCGACTCGACACCCCCTAGTGACTCTGCCAATGAAAACAATTCAACACTTTCCATAAAGGCAATTGCTTTTTCTAAGCGATCATCGGTTAACGTGAAGGAAAGCATGCCGCCAAAATCACGCATTTGTTTTTTAGCAATAGCATGATTTGGATGGTCGACAAACCCAGGCCAGTACACTTTTCCTACTTTGGGATGAGCTTGTAAAAATTCAGCTAATTTTTTTCCATTAAGGCAGTGGCGTTCCATGCGCAAGTGCAATGTCTTTATGCCTCGTAAAACAAGAAATGAATCTTGCGGGCCCGGCACAGCACCACATGAGTTTTGGATGAAGGCTAACTCCTGATGTAATTTTTCTTCGCGTGTAATTAAGGCGCCCATAATCACATCGGAGTGACCACTTAAGTATTTTGTTACCGAGTGCATAACGATGTCAGCTCCCAGATCAAGTGGATTTTGTAAATAAGGTGATGCAAATGTATTATCGACCGCCACCAGAATGTTATGCTTTTTAGCGATAGCGACACACGCGCTAATGTCAATAATATTCATGAGGGGATTCGTGGGTGTCTCTAACCAAAAAAGTTTGGTTTTATCGTTTACCACCGAAAGAATATTATCGGCTTGGGTTAAATCAATAAAATGGAATTTGATACCAAATTTTTCGAATACCTTTTTAAACATCCGGTAAGAGCCACCATATAAATCGGTGCTGGTAATTACTTCATCACCGGGCGACAATAATTTTATAACTGCATCTGTAGCCCCCATACCCGATGAAAAACACAAGGCAAAGTTTCCGTTTTCTAAAGCGGCTAAACTTTTTTGCAGTGCATTACGGGTAGGATTTGCTCCGCGTGCATACGCATAGCCTTTGTGTTTTGCGGGCGACTCTTGCACATACGTAGAGGTTTGAAAAATAGGTGTCATAATCGCACCTGTTGTAGGATCTGGCTCTACTCCGGCATGAACTGCTTTGGTTCCGAATTTCATAGATTACTTATTTTATTAACTATGTACACATTAAGTACCCACATCAACCTATTAAGTTTTTATGGCTGTTGATGAGCGAGTGTTTTATGCTTTGCAAAATTAAGAAAGGCTAAGGTATGGATAATGCCGTAAAGTGTGGTGTTAGTCTATAAAAGATAATAGCTAACAATACCTACTGATAACAGTTTACTTGTTTTTCCAATATTGGCGAATTACTTCTTTCCAGTTGTCGCCACTTTTTAAATAAAGCACGGTATTGATAAGTAGCTTGTCGGCTGCTGAAGTGCTTGTCTTAGCTTCTAATGTTTCGAGAATAAGAGTATAAAATGTAGTTGAAAAATTTTGATCATTATTTTTGGCCAACTCCTTTAATTGCGCCAAAAGTGTTTCTGTTGATAGCGTTGAAGTGGTTACTACTTCAACTGGATCGGGTGCTGCATCAGTAACAATTTTTTCGCGCAAGGGCGTAGGAGGAACTAATGTAGCCGCCTGCTGTTTTAAAAAATCATCGAGGTCTTTTAAGGTGTTCTTTTTTTTACTCATGCCAGGTTGTTGAGGATAGCCTGCGCTATGGGCTGATATTCTTTCTCAGCTTGAAGCGTACTGAAATTTACGAAAAGATTTTTCTGTGGTACGATTACCGGCAAAATTATCGCATCTAGATTTTTTAGGTTTTCACGAACATTGTAAAGGTTTGTAGAACTATGAATGCGATTAGGTAAAATCATAATGCGCAACAGTGGATTAAGTTCACGTGCGGGTGCCAAATCGGTTACCGTTTGATAGGTAACCAATAAATCGTTTTGCGTTAAACTAGTTGGTACAATAGCCGCATCGCTAACCAAGCAAAGTTTTTTAATGCCTTCATCGGTAGTTTTACCTGCGCTATCTACTACAATAAAATCTGTTTTTTTACTCGCTTTCAGGCGTGTAAGTTCATCGGCTACTTCACTATCATGCGAACCGACAATTTCAAATCCGGGTGTTGCTTCGCTATGTTTAAAAATTTCCATTTTGCGAAGGGTATTCAACGTGTAGTTTGTATCTGTTTCTACCAGTAAAACGCGCTTACCCATGCGATGTAAAGTCGTGGCCAAGTGAATAGCATTGGTTGTTTTTCCGGTACCACCCTTGCGACTAATAAAGGAGATTATTTTTGACATACCTAAAAGTAACGATTCAGATTGAACCCATAACCATTCTTTTTTGAAGTAGCCTGAATTATGGAAATGTTAAATGAGTCGGTTCGTATCAAATTTTTCGAGGTAGTCGGCAACACGTCTCACCAGGCTTCCACCCAACGCGCCATCGACCACACGATGATCATACGAATGAGACAGAAACATTTTATGACGTATGGCAATAGCATCGCCATACGGAGTTTCAATTACCGATGGTTTCTTTTGGATGGCACCCAGCGCCATAATACCTACCTGTGGTTGCATGATGATGGGTGTGCCCATTACATTTCCGAACGATCCAACATTCGAGATTGTAAACGTACCACCAGCCAGATCATCGGGCTTTAGTTTGTTTTCGCGTGCACGCTTCGCTAAATCATTAACCGCTTTGGCCAGGCCACCGATATTATATTGGTCGGCATTTTTAATAACCGGCACAATTAAATTACCAGAAGGTAACGCTACGGCCATACCAATATTAATGTCTTTCTTTTTTATAATTCGATCGCCATCTACCTGAACATTAATCATCGGGAAGTCTTTGATGGCGTTCACCACAGCCTCGATAAAAATAGGTGTGAAGGTAAGTGCATCACCTTCGCGTTTTTGAAATTCTCCTTTTACTTTATTACGCCAGAAAACAATGTTGGTAACATCGGCTTCTACAAATGAAGTAACATGAGGTGCAATGCGTTTTGAATCAACCATGCGCTCGGCAATCATCTTGCGCATGCGATCCATTTCAATAATTTCATCACCTCCACTAATCGAAACGGGTACTTTGGCTGTTGGTGTAACAGCTACAGCATGCTGCACGGCTTGAACAGTAGCACCCAGCTTACGATGTTGAACGTACTCTAATATATCTTTTTTAGTTACTCGTCCTTCGGCACCAGAGCCTGCAATGGCTTCTAACTCGGCTACAGTAATATTTTCTTCTTTGGCAATATTCTTTACCAATGGCGAATAGAATTTTGTAGCTGTTTTGAAATCAGTAGCAACAAGCTGTTGTGCTCCGTTGGTATGCGATGTATGTGTAGGTTGTTTTTCTGGTTGAGCAATTAATTCTTTTTCGTTTTGTGCTGGTGCAGCAGGAGCCGAAACGTTTGGGCGTTCAGTGGTGGTAGTAATAATGGCAATAGCGGCACCTACTTTTATTACTTCACCTTCTTTAGCTAATATTTCTTGTAGTATACCTGCGTGGGTAGAAGGTACTTCTGTATCTACTTTGTCGGTAGCTACCTCTAAAAGCGATTCATCTTGCTCAATCGTGTCGCCTGGTTTTTTAAGCCAGTTCAAGATGGTAGCTTCCATAATGCTTTCGCCCATTTTAGGCATAATGATTTCTACTTGCGCCATGCGTATTGAGTTTTTGAAAGTGTAAAGTTAATATTTTTCAACCGCTTCGCTAACGATTGAAAATTTGTGTAGTGATTTACAGGTTAACCTGCTAATGGCTAATAAAAATTTTAGCAGATTAGAAATCTTCCATATTTTCTTTTGCTAAAACCAGTATTAGGTAAGGGTATGTGTGAATTTGAATGATTTTTTAGTTCGGCAGATTTTGTCGGATTAAGTTCAAAACCGCAGCCGATGCCAGCTTGATGTTAATAAGCCTGTCTTTAGAAAGTTGAAGTTTTTTAGTTACCGTTTTATGCTTATCTGAATACGCAATCCACACCGTGCCAACAGGTTTATCGGGTGTTTCACCACCAGGCCCCGCAATACCACTGGTAGCTACGCCAACGTCTGTATTAAATTTAGCACGTACAATATTGGCCATTTCCATAATAGTTTGTTCGCTTACTGCCCCATACTTCTCCAGCGTTTCAGGCTTTACACCCAACTGCCTCATTTTGATTTCATACGCATAAGGAATCATGCTTCCCAAAAAATACGCGGAGCTTCCGGGCACACTCGTTATTAAATGAGAGAGGTAACCTCCGGTACAACTTTCGGCAATGGAAAGTGTTAATTTTTTTTCTTGCAACGCATGCCCTACTGCATACTCCAGCGGGTCATTTCCATAACCATAAATGTATTCACCGGCCAATGGTTTTAACTTTTCTGTTTCCTGCTGTACCAATGCAAGTAGTTCTTCGCTAGACTGGCCAATGGCGGTAAGACGCAGTTTTACTTCACCTAAACTAGGTAAGTAAGCCAACTTAATCGTTGAGGGTAAGGCGTGTTCCCAGGTAGCAATTTTTTCTGCTAAAAAAGATTCGCCAATACCTACCGTTCGAATAACGTGGTGAACAATGGTGGGTGTTTTAAATTTTTGCTGAAGTTTGGGAATGATGATGTTGGTCATCATCGTTTTCATTTCGTGTGGTACACCCGGCATCGATACCATTACTTTTCCATTTCGCTCGAACCACATGCCCGGTGCAGTACCTAGTTTATTGGTTATTTTTTCGCAGCACAACGGTAGCGCTGCCTGCTGTCGATTAAGTTCGGTTAACTCGCGGCCACGGCTTTTAAAAAATTCGGTTACTTCGGCCAATGCTTCTTCGTGTATGCGTTCGGGGCAATTAAAGTATTTCGCTAAACAAGGTTTGGTTAAGTCATCGTTGGTAGGGCCTAGCCCGCCTGTAATTAAAACAATGTCTGCCCGCTTTTCAGCTTCTGCAAAAGCAGCCAGTATATCGTGTTCATTATCGCCTACTGTATTTTTATGAATTACTTTAATACCCACCAAACTGAGTTCAGCCCCCATCCATTGCGAATTGGTATCCACAATTTGTCCGTATAGTAATTCATCGCCAATGGTTAAAAGTTCAGCAGTTATGGTTGTCATGGTATTAGGTTAAGATAGGCCTTGCATTAGGGCACGATTTCATCGGCATAAATATCTTACTTAAATTGAATTGCCGAAGAAATGTTTTTGCGTTTCTCTAATAACTTCAAACAATCATGGCTACCATAAACTCACGTGCCGCTGAAAGGCAGAAAGAAATTTACCTGAATGGGTTTGCCGGCTCGATGCCTAAAGTAGGTATTGGCTTACCTGAATTGGAAGCTACTGCCCGAGCCCACATGAGCGAGAAGGCGTTTGCGTATATAGCCGGAGGAGCTGGTAACGAAAGTACATTGCAGGGTAATCGGCAGGCATTTGAGCAGTATAAAATTGTTCCGCGTATGCTGCGCGATGTAGGAAATTGTGATACGCGCATCAACTTATTTGGGCATACGTTACCCTCACCTTTTTTATTGGCACCTGTTGGGGTTTTAGAAATGGTAAATAAGGAAGCCGATTTGGCGGTGGCACGTGCAGCAGGTGCGCTTGGTGTGCCCTATATTTTTTCGAATCAGGCATCTGTACCTATGGAAACCTGTGCGGCAGCTA
>CAYNKN010000139.1:0-2124 GCA_964397805.1 uncultured Chryseolinea sp.
AGAAGACCTACGCTACAATGGAGCTAGTAAACTAATTGAAGTACAGGGGAGACTAAAGGAGGCTATCCCGGCTGATGTTCAAAAAGTAGTGTATAAAATGGTGAAAAATGGGCTTTTAAGCACTATAGGAGCCAATAGGAACCGGGCATACCAACTCGTTTCAAAAAAAAATAAATGAAAAATAAAATTTAAAATAAAGGACATTAAAACAATGACTATCAACGCGTTAGATTATTTTAAGCTGGAACTCTAAGAAAATAAATGAGGGCAAGAGCACCATACCAGCCTAAAACACGGGGGCTAAGAAGCCATACAGTAAGGCATCATTCCGTTGAGTATAATGATATGATCCATCTGAAACCCAGGCAACCTGTGGAGTCAAGTAACTTTGCAAAAGCATGTTATCATTCCGAGGGTATGCTCGAAAAAGTTGAACAAAACCATCTCGTTGAGCCCAACGGTATGGTCTATGAGTATTGGTTTAGTCGTCATCCATTCACACTCATCATAAAAATCACAGTACAGACAGGTGATTTTCAGGAAGATACAGTTGTTTTCATTTTAGAAACAACTGCCGCAGATGGCAAGAGCTATCTCACAGCATTTTACAACCTCGATGCCATCATTGCCGTGGGCTACCGCGTAAACATTTTTGATAAAGCCGTGAAAAAACTGAACCCCAGGAAAAATGAACCTGAATCATAAAATCAATTAATCCTATAAATCATAGTACAGACAAATGGCGAATTGGAAGGAATATAGATTAGGGGACATCATAAACGTAAAACACGGGTACGCTTTCAAAGGTGAGTACTTCTCTGACTCTGCTACTTCCGATATCCTTTTGACGCCTGGTAATTTCAAAATTGGAGGTGGTTTTAAAGCTGATAAATTCAAATACTATAATGGAGAATATCCTAATGACTATATATTAAATGAAGGAGATATTGTAATAACAATGACTGACCTTAGTAAAGAAGGTGACACACTTGGATACTCCGCAAAAATTCCCGAGCACAACAACATTAGATATCTTCATAATCAAAGGTTAGGTTTAATGCAGTTAAAGGATGATAGATTTGATAAGAACTTTTTATACTGGGCTCTAAGAACGAAGATTTATCAGCAATTCATCGTTAGCTCTGCCACAGGTACAACCGTAAAGCATACTTCTCCTTCCAGGATATGTGACTATAAATTCAAGGCGCCAGAGAAGAACACCCAAACCGCCATTGCCGAAATCCTTTCCTCCCTCGATGACAAAATAGAACTCAACAACCAAATCAATAAAAACTTAGAAGCATTAGCGCAAGCCTTGTTCAAGCAATGGTTTGTTGATTTTGAATTCCCCAATGAAAACGGACAACCCTATAAATCATCAGGCGGTGAAATGGTGGAGAGTGAGTTGGGGGAGATTCCGAAGGGGTGGAGTGTCCGATATCTAAACGAGATAACAGATTGTTTTGATAGCAAACGAATCCCTCTTTCATCCTTAGAACGAGAAAACCGTAAAGGGGCATATCCATACTATGGAGCTTCAGGTATTATTGATTTTATAGACGGCTATTTATTTGATGGTGTATACGTACTATTATCTGAAGATGGCGAGAATTTACGATCACGGAATACACCAATTGCATTTGAAGCTAGCGGAAAGTTTTGGGTTAACAATCATGCCCATATTCTTCAAGGTAAAATTATTACAACAGAACTTCTTTTGTGTTTTTTACAAAATGTAAATGTTAGCCATTTGCTTACTGGAGCGGTACAACCTAAATTAAGTCAGGCTAACATGAATTTAATATCAATGGCACTCCCAAATGACTTGTCTTTCGTAGAAAATGTCGAGAATATTATGAAAGGTATTTTTTCAATTGTAAGAGAACATGTTAATGAAAATTATTCTCTTTCAAGTTTACGAAATACTCTTCTTCCCAAACTCATTTCTGGTGAATTGGAAGTGCAAAATGTCTGAATTAGGATTTATAGGATGGTAAGATTAATAGGATTTTAAATGTATAGAATCAGTAAATCATCTAATCCTAAAAATCCTAATGCTGACAAAAGAGAGAATAAAAATGTCCAGATTAGGATTTATAGGATAGAAGGATGAATAAGATTTTA
>CAYNKN010000139.1:2224-8102 GCA_964397805.1 uncultured Chryseolinea sp.
AAGCCGTGACATCAGTAAATCATGTAATCCTAAAAATCCTAATACGGACAAAAGAGAAAATGAAAATGTCCAGATTAGGATTTATAGGATAGAAGGATGAATAAGATTTTAAAGCCGTGACATCAGTAAATCATGTAATCCTAAAAATCCTAATACGGACAAAAGATTGGCATCCTAAAAATCCTAATCCAGACAAATGAAAGATGAAAAACTTACCCACAAAATAATAGGCTGTGCCATGAAGGTACACAGCACATTAGGTAATGGTTTTCAGGAAGTAATCTATCAACGTGCGTTGGCAATAGAAATGGAAATGCAGGGGTTGGGCTTTGAACGCGAAATGGAGATGGAAATTTGGTATGAAGGCAGAACCATCGGCACACGCAGAGTTGATTTTTTTGTTGAAAATAAAATTATGGTTGAACTGAAGGCCATTATAGAACTAGAGGATGTACACCTTGCTCAAGCTATGAACTATTGCCAAGCCTATAATCTTCCTATCGGGTTATTGATTAACTTCGGAGCTAAGAGTATGGAATTTAAACGTGTGTACAATGTAAACCATCCAGAAAATAGAAAAGGTGTCTAAAATAGGATTGACAGATCAATAAGATTTTATACGATTAATCATTTTTACATTGCATGTTTACCTCAATTTTATTTCCGACATGCTAAATCCTAAAATCTTCTAATCCCAAAAATCCTAATTCTGACAATGGCTGTTATTTCCGAAAACCATATCGAACAAGTTGTCATTCAAGAACTCATTGAGTTGGGCTATCAATACATTCATGGTGGCGTAATTTCACCAGAGGGTTCTGCTCAGGAAAGAGCGTTTAATGAAGTAGTGTTGAAACAAAGATTGCAACATGCCATTGCTACTTTCAACCCAAACGTTTCAAGTGAGGCACAAGAAGAAGCGTTGAGAAAAGTATTGCGTAGCGATAGTCCTAACCTATTTCAAAACAACTACCAGTTTCACAAATACCTCACCGATGGAGTAGATGTAGAATACAGAAAGGGAGACAGAATTGTAGGAGATAAAGTCTGGCTAATCAATTATGAGCAACCAGAGCAGAATGAATTTTTGGTAGTTAATCAATTCACCATCGTTGAAGGTAATTACAACAAACGGCCTGATCTTATTTTGTTTGTAAACGGTTTGCCTTTAGTGGTGATTGAACTAAAAAATGCTATTAATGAAGTGGCAAATATTGCAGCAGCATTCAATCAATTACAAACGTATAAGAAAACCATTCCCTCTTTATTTCAATACAACGCATTGCTCATTGCCTCGGATGGTTGGGATGCGGTGTCTGGTTCATTAACCTCACCGAAGCAATTCTTTTTGCCGTGGAAATCAATTGATGGCAAGGGGTTAGCCGATGAAGCCATTCCACAAATAGAAGTAATGGTGAAGGGCTTACTTAATAAAAAAGTATTGCCCGATCTTATCCGTCACTTTATTATTTTTCAGATTAACAAAGATGACATCACCAAAGTAGTTCCGCGTTACCATCAATACTTTGCTGTTAACAAAGCCGTTGAAACTACGAAGCATGCAACGTCAGAGGCTGGAGATAAACGCGCTGGTGTGATCTGGCACACACAAGGTTCGGGCAAAAGTTTGAGCATGGTTTTCTATGCCGGCAAATTAGTGCTGGCACTTAACAACCCCACGCTGGTTGTCTTAACTGATCGTAATGATTTAGATGATCAGCTATTCGATACATTCACCTCAAGCCAGGATTTACTACGACAAACACCTACGCAAGCCGGAAACCGGGACGAGATGAAAAAGCTATTAGCGGTTTCATCCGGTGGTATTGTATTCACGACTATTCAAAAATTTCTACCAGAAGTAATTGAGCGAATCGATATTGGCGGTGGCAAGACAAAAGGTATTACTGGGCAATACGAAATGTTATCGGACAGAAGAAACATTGTAGTAATTGCCGATGAAGCACATCGAAGTCAATATGATTTCATGGATGGTTTTGCTAAACACATGCGAGATGCTTTACCCAATGCTTCTTTCATTGGTTTTACCGGAACACCCATTGAAAATAACGATAAGAATACACAAGCTGTTTTTGGTGATTACATAGATGTGTATGACATACAACAAGCAGTAGAAGATGGAGCAACCGTTCGAATATTCTATGAGAACCGATTAGCGAAAGTTCAATTGCTAGAAGAAAAGAAATACGAAATAGATGAACAGCTTTCATTGGTTGCCGAAGAACTGGAAGACTATGGTGAGCAAAAGGAAGGAATCAGTAATCGCTTAGAAGATAGTAAATCAAGATGGGCAAGACTCGAAGCGATTGTTGGCAATCCACAACGCCTTCAACTTATCGCTAAAGATATTGTCAAGCATTTTGAAGCAAGACAAATCTTAGAGGGCAAGGCCATGATCGTATGCATGAGCCGAAGAATCTGTGTTGAACTTTATAAAGAGATAACAAACATAAAACCAGATTGGCATAGTGAGGAAGATACAGATGGCGCGATCAAAGTAGTCATGACCGGATCATCATCCGACCCGATCGATTATCAACCACACGTAAGGAATAAACTAAAGAACAAAGCCATTGGCGACCGATTGAAAGACCCGAAAGACAAATTGAAACTGGTCATCGTTCGCGACATGTGGCTAACGGGTTTTGATGCACCCTGTTTACATACACTGTATGTAGATAAGCCCATGAGAGGACATAACCTCATGCAAGCCATCGCAAGAGTTAACCGGGTTTACAAAGACAAAGAAGGGGGTTTAGTAGTTGACTATATTGGCATAGCCACCGATTTGAAAAAGGCTTTATCCGTTTACACTGAAAGTGGTGGTAAGGGTAAGCCAGCTTTCGATCAGGAAGAAGCCGCTAATGTAATGATGGGTAAGTATGAAGTAGTCGTTCAGCTATTCTCCGAACAACCGCATGATAAGTCATTGCCAAAAGGATTCAACTATAAAAACTTCTTTAGTCTTACTCCAAAAGAAAAACTCTACTTTCCTATTCAAGCCGCTAACTTCATCTTAGGATTAGAAAATGGAAAAGAACGCTACACCAATGCCGTTACTTCATTAACAAAAGCATTTGCCATATCAGTACCACACCCATTTACAATTGATATACGTGATGAGGTTGGATTATTCCAGGCAATCAAAGCCAGAATAGTAAAGGTTAGCGAAAGTAGTAAGACAAAATCGGATGAAGAATTAGAAACCGCTATCAAGCAAATAATATCAGATGCCATTGTTTCCGATGAAGTAGTAGACATCTTCGATGCTGCGGGATTGAAGAAACCAGACATATCCATTTTATCGGATGAGTTTCTAGCTGAGGTAAAAGGAATGCAGCATAAAAACCTTGCTTTAGAGCTTTTAAAGAAACTGCTAGCGGATGAAATCAAGTCACGTCAATCCGTTAACTTGGTTCAGTCAAAGAAGTTTTCCGAGATGTTGGAAATGGCGGTTAAAAAATATCAAAACAACCTTATCACATCGGCTCAAGTTATTGAAGAATTAATCACCCTTGCCAAAGATATAAAAGATGCCGACCGCAAAGGTGCCGACTTAGGTTTAGACTTTAGAGAGTATGCGTTCTACACAGCATTAGAAGTAAATGATAGTGCTGTATCCATTTTAGGCGATGAAGTCCTCCGGCACATTGCCCGCGAACTTGTTGACACCGTTAAAAACAACACCAGCATTGATTGGACGGTACGTGAAAACGTACAAGCTAAAATGCGAATTGCCGTGAAAAAGATATTAAGAAAGCACGGCTATCCCCCCGATATGGAGGCTAAAGCTACGGAGACTGTTATTGAACAGGCAAAGTTGTTGGCGGGAGAGTTAAAGATTTAAAGGTCGATTACATCATGGCCAATCCGCCTTTCAATATTTCCGATTGGGTTGGCGAGCAATTACAAGACTCACATTTATGGAAGTATGGTAGCACTGCCTACCCAACTTTTTTACAATACACAGAAAGTAAAACAAGAATTTTCTTATGTTACTTTCAGCGCCAAAAGTAAAATAACTCGTTTGGTCACTTCATACCTATGCCGGATATGCCACGCAAACAAGATCATGTTGGTAAGCCCAACGAAATGATCCGCTTACTGCAAGATATCCTACTGAGGTTAAGAGATGACCTTATTAATATCCGGTTGTAATACCCTTTTCTACCGCAGGCACACCGTGCTTCATCCACGGTGGCATGGGTTCTCCTTTTAAGTAATGATCAAAAAATTGATTCATCCGTATTTGAAAGTCTATCCGATTTTCGCGTTTAACCGGCCAATGAGGTTCGCCATTATAGTTCAGCATCCAAACGGGTTTATTTAGTCTGCGCAATGCCATATACATTTCTATTCCCTGATACCACGGCACGTGTCCATCGGCATCATTGTGTAATAAGAGCAAGGGTGTTTCAATTTTATCAGCATAAAAAATAGGCGAATTTTCAATGTATAAAAGCGGCTTCTGCCAGAGCGTAGCGCCCAGTCTACTCTGCGATTGTTCGTATTGAAACATTCTGCTATAACCCGTTTCCCATCGGATACCACCATACGCACTTATCATATTTGCAACAATAGCTCCTGCCTCTGCTGCTTTAAATAAATTCGTACGCGTTACGATGTAGGCTGTTTGGTATCCACCCCAACTATGACCTTGCAAACCAATATTTTTTTCGTCTACAAAACCTTGAGCAAGTAGTGACTGTACACCAGGCATAATACAGTTGTAAGCACTTTCACCCGGATATCCCACACGATAAACAATATCCGGAACAAAAATAAGGTAGCCATTGCTGGCATAATGAGTTCGATTAACCACAGACCGTAAGGGCTCCGGAGCAATGTGTTGATGGAGGCCTTGACTACTTTTCTCGTAGTAATAAACAATCATCGGATACTTTTTTTGCGGATCAAAGTTTTCTGGTTTATAGAGTAATCCCTGTAGCGGAATATTATCCATCGAAAGCCAGTTCACCACTTCCACATTACCCCATCTGTATTTTTTCATTTGCGGATTAGCCTCTGATATTTTTTTAGGCAAAGCAAACTTTCGATCGGCAACCCACACATCCGGAAATTCTTTAAAGCTTTCGCGCGTAAACAAATAGGTATCGCGCTCTTTTGCTTTTGCTAAACCAGCATAGCGATGATCGCTCCATAATAGCTTGGTTAGCTTCCCGTCTTTAAAAGAAAAAGAATAGTAACCTGCTTGTCGGGTTACTTCATTAAAAGCAGTAAGTAGCCATTCCTTTTCCGGATCAAGGAATTTTTCGTCTGGGTCTAATCGCACATATCGAAACATAATTTTTTGCGCCCGTCCAATCTTAGTAAGATTAATCGGTGGTTTACTATTGGCTGGATCAAACGCCCACATGTCATAGCGATCATACACGATAACGTGCGCATCATCGGTAGTCCATCCCGCAGAACCATAAGCACGTGGATAATCGGGGGAATCATTTTCTTCATCCATAAACGGCACCTTCAACGACTCTAAAAGATTGGCTTGTTTATTCATGGCAATGTTATAGCTAAGCCAGGTTGTGTCGGGAAGTGAAAACCAATACAAATACTTTCCTTTTGGTGAGATGTTTACGTTACCCTTTACTTTTGATGCTACCAGTTTTTTGGAACCGTCACGCAGATCAACAGTATAAACATCATCAAATCCGGACACATCATAAAAATTAGACCAACGATAGGGCTTCGAAGACGTAGCTAATGCTATCGGAGCATTTCCTTCATCGGCTAGTTCTACCGATGGAATTTCAAGGTTAGCCAAGGGCACTAATTTTTTTTCCGCCAACTGAATTACCGCTAAATAAGCTCGCTTTCGTTCTGCTTCAAGCTGTTT
>CAYNKN010000140.1:0-8073 GCA_964397805.1 uncultured Chryseolinea sp.
GCAATGGGTACGTTCGCAAACACCTGCCGATAATTATTTATTGATCGATCAAAGCAGCACAGCCAACGGCATTACTCGCTCGGGTACTCAATATCAGGTTACACTCGTGAGCGCATTAAAATACAAGCGCTTTTGTGCGATAGCTGTAGAAGGTATTAAGCGCTACCTCATTGATGGCGAAAAAGAAATAACTATCGATTATGGAAATGGTACTTGCGATAGATCAGTGGTTATAACTGTGAATGGCATTAGCCGAAACATTACGGTGAATTAATTAAGGGCATCCTTCTATTAGCATATTACAGTAAAGCCTTGCTTGTGCGAGGCTTTATTATTTTAGAAAGGTGTTGAGAATTTTGACTACTATGCATTACTTGCAGCGGTTAAATTTCGCGGTATTCATTTGCATGAAGGTTGGGAAACCGCGATTCGAGCGATTAAAAGATAAAAAGATAAAAAGAACGTATGAAGCAATACCTCAGTCTGATGAAGGATATCCTGGAAACAGGTGCACAAAAAACAGATCGTACGGGCACAGGCACCATTTCGGTATTTGGGCGGCAACTTCGATTTGATCTGGCTGAAGGGTTTCCGTTAGTTACTACAAAGAAACTTCACCTGCGCTCTATTATATATGAGCTTCTTTGGTTTTTAAAGGGCGACACGAATATTCAATATTTAAAAGATAATGGCGTAAGTATCTGGGATGAATGGGCCGATGAAAATGGCGAGTTGGGTCCGGTTTACGGTCATCAATGGAGAAGCTGGCCAGCCCCAGACGGGCGGCATATCGATCAGATCAGCCAGGTATTAGAACAACTTAAATCAAAGCCTGACTCGCGCAGACATATTGTAACGGCATGGAATCCGGCTGAAGTAGATAAAATGGCTTTACCTCCTTGCCACGCACTCTTTCAATTTTATGTAGCCAATGGCAAGCTTTCTTGTCAGCTTTACCAGCGAAGTGCCGATTACTTTTTGGGTGTTCCGTTTAACATTGCCTCGTATGCGTTACTCACGCACATGGTCGCCCAACAGTGCGATTTATTGCCGGGCGATTTTGTGTGGACTGGTGGCGATGTACATTTATATACCAATCACGTAGATCAGGCTAAGTTACAGTTAAGTAGAGAACCTTTTCCGCTACCCACGTTAACGATCAACCGAAGACCAGCTTCTATTGTTGACTATCAATTTGAAGATTTTGAGATCACTCAATATCAATCCCATCCCGGTATTAAAGCACCAATAGCTGTTTAATGGTGAAAATCTGAAAATTAAATTTCGCTTAAACTATTCTTGTAACTATTCCATCCTTTCTGCGACAGATTGCGTATTCAAACCAGTATGGCAGAAAAAAGCAGTGTTTTTGATATGATTGGCCCCGTAATGATAGGGCCATCGAGTTCACACACGGCTGGCGTAGTGCGCATTGCACGAGCCGCGCTTAAGCTGCTAGGAGGAAAACCAGACAAAGCTGATATTACTTTTTATAACTCATTTGCTAGAACATACGAGGGACACGGAAGCGATCGGGCAATTATTGCTGGCCTTTTAGATTTTAGAACAGACGATAAACGAATTAAAAATGCGTTGGAAATCGCTGCTGAAAATGGATTTACGTATTCATTTAAATCTGTAGGTAACGCTTCCACCTTACATCCCAATACCATAAAATTAAACTTGCAAAAGGGCGAAACACATCTGGAGGTTATTGGTGAGAGTAGGGGCGGAGGCATGATTAGCATCACAGAAGTAAATGGTTTTAAAGCCGACTTTAGCGCGAACCTGCACACTATTATAATTACCGCCAATGATGTAAAAGGAAGCATAGCATTTATTGCCGATGTATTGGCTCATGACGATTGCAACATTGCCACGATGTCGGTTTCGCGCAAAGGTAAAAATGATATAGCGTGCCTCGTTATTGAAATAGATTCTGGATTAAAGCCTGTAACATTAGACTATCTTAAAAGTCTTAGCTGGGTAAATCAAATAATATACATACCTGATATCGACAAATAAACATGAAGAAGTTTTTAGTAGTTCTATTAGTGGGTTTTACCACAGTTAGTTTCGCGCAAGAAACTAAGAAAATTTGGACCCTACGTGAGTGTGTAGACTATGCAATAGCTAACAATTTGGATGTTAGGCGTAGTGTGTATAATCGCGAAACGGGTGGGGTTAATGCGTTGCAATCTAAAATGCAAATGCTACCAACGTTAAATGCCAATGCAAATGGTGGTTATAATTGGGGTAGAAACATTGATCCTACTACTAACGCTTTCGTTACCGAACGCATCACTTTTGCAAATGGTGGTTTACAAAGTTCTCTATTGTTGTGGAACGGTTTTAGGCAATACTATGCTGTACGTCAAAATGAAACGGAACTTAATGCACTAAGTGAAGACTTAATCAAAGCCAAAAACGATGTTATTCTTTCCGTTATAAATCTTTACTTGAATGTAATTTTTAATAAAGAATTATTGGCTAATGCCCAATTACAATTAGGTTCAACACAACAACAAGTTGATAGAACTCGAAAGCTCTCAGAAGCAGGAGCGGTTCCTAGAGCTGACGTATTAAACCTAGAGGCACAATTGGCCACCAACGAATTAAATTTAATTCAGAGTGAAAATGCATTAACAATTTCTTTACTCCAACTTAAACAAGCATTGCAATTGCCTGCTTCTAATCCATTAGATGTTGAAGTACCGGTGGTAGACGTTGAGCGTGATTTAATTTTAGAACAAAGCGCGGAAGAAATTTTTGCTGAAGCATTACTTTTAATGCCTGAAATAAGAGCCGCACAAATTCGAATTAAAAGTGCGGAGTATGCAGTTAGGTCAGCACGTGGAAACTATTATCCAAGAATTACGCTTACCGGATCAATCTCTTCTATCTATTCTAGTGCCAGAAGAGAATTTTTATCAGATGGTACATTTAGTCAAATTAATTCAGACCCGTTAAATCCACTCAACCAGATTGGTTATGTGCAGGGAACTAACCAACCGATTTTTGCTACGCGCACTTCTCCAGGAGGCGGGTTCAGTCAAGTTCCCTTCGCTACACAGATAAATGATAACCTTGGGAAAAATCTAAGCTTGGGTGTTAACATACCACTGTTCAATGGTTTCAATGCGCGTGCAACTGTACAACGTTCAATTATTGTTCGAGAGCAAGCACATATCAATGCACTTCAGTTTGAAAATACGTTGCGACAATCAGTTGAAACAGCTGTCACAGATGCATCAGCAGCGTATCGCACGTTTCTATCAGCGGAGCGTCAAGTATCTGCTAGAGACGAAGCATTTAGAATGACTAAGCAACGCTTTGATGCAGGTGCTGTAAATTTTGTAGAATATCAAGTAGCAGAGAATGATCTTTTTCAGTCCAAATCAGATCTATTACGTGCTAAGTATGATCTTCTTTTTAAGAAAAAACTGATAGACTTTTATCAAGGTAAACCCTTACAATTATAACCGATAACTTCAATGGCAAAGCAAAAAAGCAAATCAAACAAAATGATTTATTGGCTCATCGGAGCCCTGATATTTATAGTCGCCTTTCTGGTAATAGGGAAATCTGCTGGTTGGATTGGTAAACCCAAAGAGATTGAAGTAGATGTAGCCAAGGCAAAACGAGTAACCATTATTGAAAAGGTAAGTGCCTCGGGTACAGTTCAGCCAGTAACCGAAGTAAAAATTGCTCCGGAAGTTTCGGGTGAGATTATCGAATTACTCGTTGAAGAGGGAGACTCTGTGCGATTGGGGCAAACCATGGTAAAGATCAGACCAGATATTTGGGAGAGTCAGTTAGACCGTGCCCGTGCAGGGTTAAGTCAGCAACAAGCTAACTTGGAGCAATCGCGTGCAAATCTCGGTCGTGCTAAGGCTACGTTAATTCGTGCTGAAGCCGACTACCTTCGTCAGGAAAGATTGTGGAAAGAAAAAGTAATTTCCGAAGCCGACTGGCAATTAGCGGAACAGAATTATTCTATCGCTAAAAACGATTTGTCCTCTGCGGAACAATCAGTTGAAGCAGCGCGCTATGTAATCCGCAGTACAGAAGCTTCGTTAAATGAAGCGCGTGAAAATTATAGACGCACTACCATTTTTGCACCGATGAGCGGTATTGTTTCTAAACTCATTGTAAAACAAGGTGAGCGAGTAGTAGGTACCGCCACCATGACGGGTACGGAAATGTTACGCATTGCCGATCTCAATGCCATGGAGGTGCGCGTAAATGTAAATGAGAATGATATTGTACGCGTACATATGGGAGACACCGCTATTATTGATGTAGATGCTTACTCGAATCAGAATAAAGAATTTAAAGGTATTGTTACATTAATTGCCAATACGGCAAAAGAGAAAGTATCAACCGATGCAATCACGGAGTTTGAAGTGCGCATTCTTATTTTGAATTCATCGTACACTGATTTAGTTGAAGCTGGCAACAAGTTTCCGTTTCGTCCGGGAATGACTGCCAGTGTAGATATTATTACTACTACTAAGCAAAATGTATTGTCGGTACCGTTGGCCGCTGTTACTACACGTAGTCCGGAGGCAGACAAGAAAGTAGAAGAAGGTGAAGCAAAACCGACTAATACGAGCACGACACCTAAGCCTAGCAAGAAAGAAGATAAAACTGTAGTTTTCGTAAATGTAAATGGCGAAGCTAAAATGATGGAAGTGAAAACAGGTGTTAGCGATTATGATAACATTGAAATACTTTCTGGTGTAAACGATAGCACCGAAGTTATTACGGGTCCATTTCTAGCGGTAAGTAAGCGCTTAAAAGATGGTGAGAAAATTAGAACCACTGAAAAGAAAGAGCCAAAAAATAAGGATAAGGAGTAACTGATGTTCTGGCATATGCATGTCATCGTGAGAAGGTCTTTTTTCGAAGCCTAGTATTTAAATCGAAGCGATCTAACTTAAATTAGATCGCTTCGTTGTTTCATTCACATTCCCCAACGGCTCCTCGCGAAGATGTAACCTATGAGGGATGCGCGATAGAAGTGATCCTCGTTATCTCGAGCACTACTCTTTTTCTAAGGCTAGTATTCCAATAGAAGCGATCTGTACTATGATTTGCCAACTCTATTTATAGCTTCGTTTCCTACTACGCACTCCCTTACTTTGCCTTTTCAAAAAGCTGAAGTGTTTTTGTAAAAGCCTTAATTTTATTGAGAAACCTTCATACTGATTGCTTAGCTTTGAAAATCAAGAAGGAGAAACTCACTTTTTGAAAAGGAATAACTAACCTCCTTAACATCATGGTACAACACCCCTGGCACGAAGTGTCTATCGGTAAAAATCCTCCGGAATATGTAAATGGTATTATCGAAATACCGAAAGGCTCACGTGCTAAATACGAAATAGATAAGGAGAGTGGTTTAATAAAATTGGATCGGGTAATTTATGCCTCCATGTATTATCCGCTCAACTATGGATTTATTCCCCAAACATTAGGCGAAGATCATGATCCGTTAGATATTGTTGTGCTCACACAAGTATCGGTTGTACCCCGGTGCCTCATTCCATCGAAAGTAATTGGCGTAATGCGGATGATTGATCTTGGGGAAGCTGATGATAAAATTATTGCCGTAGCTGAACAAGATGCTAGCGTAAGCCATATTAACGATGTGAGTGAACTGCCTGACTATTTCCGTATTGAGCTTAAACACTTCTTTGAAAATTATAAAACACTTGAAAACAAAAAGGTTGTGGTGGATGAGTTTTTTAGTAAAAAAGAGGCCATGGAGATTATTGAACAGAGCATTATGTTTTATCAGGAGACGTATAGAAAGGGCTGATGGCAAACTCATTATTTAAACCGAAAATTACGTATTCATGAATGTATCTGTAGTTATCAGTACATACAATTCACCAGCATGGTTGGAGAAAGTACTTTGGGGATATACTTGCCAGACTTATAAAAATTTTGAACTCATCATTGCCGATGATGGATCAGGTTCACCAACGCGCGAACTAATTGAGCGCTATCAACGAAATTCTTCATTAAACATCAAGCATGTGTGGCAAGAAGATGATGGCTTTCAGAAATCGAGAATTTTAAATAAAGCTATTGAAAGATCTTCTGGTGAGTATCTTATTTTTTCTGATGGAGACTGTATTCCACGGAATGATTTTATCCAAGTCCATGTTTTAAACGCTCAAACCAGCTTTTTTTTATCAGGTGGATACTTTATGCTTCCCATGACTACTAGCAATGTCATAACACAAGCAGATGTTATTAGTGGTCGTGCTTTCGACAGGAAATGGTTACTTGCAAATGGTTTACCGGCAACGTATAAAACATTAAAGCTTACAACCAGTAAGCGACTGGCAACTTTTATGAATTGGATAACACCAACAAGTCCTACCTGGAATGGTCATAATGCCTCTGGCTGGAAAAAAGATTTAATCGCGGTTAATGGGTTCAATGAAGATATGCAATATGGTGGTCAAGATCGTGAGTTGGGTGAGCGACTAGTGAACATGGGTATAAAGGGAAAACAGATTAGGTATAGAGCTGTTTGTATTCACTTAGATCATAAGCGAGGTTACAATACACCCGATTCGATTAATAAAAACCTAAGTATTAGAAGGGAAACCCGAAGGTTAAAGAAAACCTGGACTGCGAATGGTATTGTGAAAAGCGCATCAACATTCCCCCTCGATCATGCCGAGAGATAACAATAGATTGTCTGTATAATTATGAAGTTCACTGACCTGGATTGGGATAGTAAGTTCTTTCACAAGCGCATCGGAAAGATAGATGTAGAACCAGGGGATACTGAGTCTGAAATCCAAAATTTGATTTCTGAGCATCGCCATATTGAGCTCTTTTATATTTTTGATTCTGTAGATAGACGATTGAAATTATCTGAAAAGAATTTGGGATATAAGTTGGTGGATATTAAAATTATATATCAGCTAACACTGAAAAATTCTAACAAAAGCCCTACACAGTTTGATTCGAAAGTAAACATTGAAGAATATTCTTTTTCAGATACTTCGGTCGAACTTGAGAATCTCGCCTATCAAAGCGGTGAGTTTTCACGCTTTAAAACAGATAGTAGTTTTCCTGAAATGGATTTTTTTAGATTGTACAAGGAATGGATTGATGGCTCAGTATCCAAACGGCTAGCAGACAAGATTTACATTTCAACAAACCGCAAACAAATAGTGGGAATGGTGACGGTTAAGTTTAATCAAGATCAAGCCCACATCGGTTTAATTGCTGTACGAAAAGACTACAGAGGAATAAATGTGGGAACTCAGCTTATAGAACACGTGAGAAGTGAATCAAAGCAGCGGAATATTCTGAATATTTTTGTAGCTACCCAGAGGCAAAACGAATCAGCCTGTAGGTTTTACGAACGAAATGGCTTCTTAATTCATAGTGTAACACATATCTATCATTACTGGCCGCAACTAATTTTACATGATACCCTTTAATAAACCCTTTCTAACAGGCAAAGAAGCGCACTATTTGTACCAAGCGGTATACAGTGGTAAGCTTTCGGGCAATGGAATTTTCACGGAGAAATGTCAGAGTTTCTTCAAGGAGCAATATTTTTTTGAAAAGTGTTTACTTACTTCATCATGCACTGATGCAATCGAGATGGCGGCACTGTTGCTGGATATAAAGGAAGGGGATGAAGTAATCGTACCATCTTTCACATTTGTTTCATCGGCATTGGCGTTTGTGCGACAAGGGGCTAAGATTGTATTTGCAGATAGTCAGACAACACATCCCAATATTAATGCAGATTCTATTGAAGCGCTGATCACAAAGAAAACAAAAGCTATCGTTCCTGTTCACTATGCAGGTATTGCATGTGATATGGATAAAATTATGGAGTTGTCAAAAAAGTATGGCATTGCCATAGTAGAAGATGCAGCACAGGGAATTGCATCATCCTATAAAGGAAAGCCATTGGGGGGAATTGGGCAGTTTGGTTGCTTTTCTTTTCACGAAACCAAAAATGTAATATCAGGTGAAGGTGGTTTGTTTATTACCAGCGATCAATATGCAGGACGTGCTGAAATAATTTGGGAA
>CAYNKN010000141.1:0-8030 GCA_964397805.1 uncultured Chryseolinea sp.
CAGCTTTGTTTACTTCAATGGCTTGAATCATGTCGGAGGGAATCAGGTCCATTTGTACTCTGCGATTATCGCCTTCTGCAGAAGGTATGCGCTCTCCATTTATCATAACCGAATTGAGTTGGGGAGCCATACCGCGAATAATGATATCACGTGCTTCACCCTGATCGTTCTGCATGGTCACACCGGTGATGCGTTTCATGGCATCGCCAATATTTGCATCAGGGAAACGGCCAATCTGATCAGAAGCCACGATGTTGGTAATGTTCGTGTTGTTCTTTTGTTGATTGAGCGCCTTAGCCTGACCTTTTAACCGATCGCCCAACACCAAAACTTCTTCACCTATGGTTACCCCGGATACAAGGCGAAATTTTAACGATTTTGTCTCACCTTCAGTCATGGAAATCTTTTCTTCCAATGTTTCATAACCGATGTAGGAAATTCTTATGGTATAGTCTCCTGCGGGTACTTTAAGCATTGTAAAGTTACCATCGATATCAGTAACTGTACCAAACGAAGGCAGTTCTACCAGCATTACGTTAGCGCCTGGTAAAGAAAGACCTTGTTCGTCTAGTGCACGACCCCGGACTACTCCCTGTGAGTATGCAGCGTAAACTGTGCCCACCAGCATAGCAAAAAACAGTATAAATCTTGACATAAAAGATTGGTTAAGGTTAGTCGATAAATAAGGTTGCAATATTTACCTTGATTATTACCTACTTGTAAGTAGAGTGCTATGAAAAGGTTAATGAAATGAATCGATTGTTAAGTTTATGTTAATGGCGATCTGGAGACAATAGACTTCACCAATCTTAGCTTGATGTAACAAAGAATTTCGTCTACCGAAAGCACTGTTCAAATCCCAAAATATGCATTACTTTGAATTATCAAATACGTGCTGATGAGCATTCCCATTCCAACCCTTCATCTCTTTCCTGAATTAGACAAAAAGCTAATCGAATTACTCCGTGCGCTGAAACCTGATGAGTGGAGTAAGTCAACGTTAGCTAAACAGTGGTCCGTTAAAGATATTGCCTCCCACTTGTTGGATGGAAATCTAAGAGCTATAGCCCATATGCGCGATAATTATTTTGGCAATGCTCCTGGAAAGCTGGAATCCTATAAAGATCTGGTAGATTACCTGAATCAGCTTAATGCAGATTGGGTAAAGGCAACCCAGCGGGTAAGCCCTGTTGTACTTATTGAATTGTTGGAAATGACCGGGTCGGCATACCTTGAACAATTGCAAAAACTTAACCCTTTTAAACCGGCCATGTTCGCAGTAAGCTGGGCTGGGCAAACTGAATCACCCAACTGGTTTCATATCGCTCGAGAGTACACAGAAAAATGGCATCATCAACAACAAATCCGGGAAGCAGTGGGTATACAGGGAATCATGACAAAAGAATTTTTCTATCCGGTGATGGATACCTTTATGCAAGCGATGCCCCACACCTATAGAAATACGGATGCTAAACACGGAACGTGCATTGGGGTAACGGTTGATACAGCTATTGGTGGAACCTGGTATTTAAACAGAGTAGAAGATACCTGGCATTTGGGCACAAAAAACTCAATACCGGATGCTGAAATCCAACTGGATCCTGATACTGCCTGGAAATTATTTACGAAAGGAATTTCCGCACAGCAAGCATACGAGAAAATTCAGTTTACCGGAAATCCGGACCTGGTAAAACCCATACTTTCGATGCTGGCAGTGATGGCGTAAAAAATGATTGTAAAAAAATAGTCTGTTGACATAACAGACTATATTAGTGGAGAATATCGGAGTCGAACCGATGACCTCTTCCATGCCATGGAAGCGCTCTAGCCAGCTGAGCTAATCCCCCATTACTATTTTTATGAGGAGGCAAAGATAGTTGAGTTCCTAAACTTGTCAAGTGCGATTTCAGCCAAATTTTTCATATTTATATGCTAGCGTGCTTTCTTTATCGTTAAGATATAAACTGATGGATGTCATACTTTACATTAACCTGGGGCTTTATCTTTACCATTATACGTTAGCGGGTTCGCATACTTGCACTATTATATTGTATACACTTTAAATTTTACATGTCATGAAAAGTATTCTCGTTCCTATTGATTTTTCAGAGAACTCACGCAATGCCGCAGAATATGCTGTAGTAATTGCTCAAGCATTTAAAGCAACCGTTACGTTAATAAATGTCTATACACCAGCGGTTACACGGTATAATATGATTAGCGCTTTAATGGCAGAAGAAGTTACTCGAGCCCGGCAAGAGGGTAAAGAGAAACTCGATGTAATGGTTGCCACAAGTAAAGAAGTATATCCGGATGTATCGTGTACCGGAGTAGTGGTAGTAGGAGAAATCATCGGAGAAATTGTGGGGTATGCCAGCGAGCATGGAGCAGATCTTATTGTTATGGGGACGATGGGTGCTAGTGGTTTAGAAAAGATATTGTTTGGCAGCACGGCTTCCGCAGTTATTGAAAAGGCAGATTGCCCGGTACTCTCTGTTCCTGCTGCTGCACTCTTTGAAGCACCTAAGAAAATTATGTTCGCAACCGACTATGCGTATAGTGATATTGCCGGAGCCCGAATGCTTACTGAGTTTGCTAAGTTTTTTGAGGCGGCTATAATTTTTGTTCATATCACGCAATCCGATGAAGATGAAGTAGAAGAACAGGTGTTGATTTCTAAGTTCTCTAAAGAGATAAAACTAGCAACAAATTACCCGCACATCAGCTACAAAGTACTTAGCGATAGTACAGTTAGTATGGGTCTTGATTTACTAATCGATGAAAGCGGTATTGATATGATTGCACTCTCAACGCGCAAACGCACAATCTTTGAAAAACTGTATAACCCCAGTCTTACAAAAAAAATGGCGCAATATGTTTCTATTCCGCTACTGGCTTTTAAAGCCGATGCGAAAGAGGGTGATCATAAAAGTGAGTTTTAATAAAGCTTATGAAAGATGGTTGCGTTCGATAAAATCTTTAAAGACTTTTCGGTACGTATCACCTATAGGCAATGCGGCATCACCAATTTGCACTTCATTTTTATGCACAATGTCAATAGCTTGCAAGGCAACAATGTAGGAATTATGAATGCGTATAAATTGATTGGAAGGAAGTTGTTCTTCTAGTGTTTTAAGTCGTTGCAAGCTTGTTATTTTTTGTTGCTTGGTATGAATGGTTACATAGTCTTTTAGGCCTTCTACATAAAGGATATCGGCAAGCATTACTTTAACGAGTTTTGTACCGTCTTTAATAAAAACAAACGCAGGAGTTTTGGTATCGCTTGTCACCGTGATTTCTTGAGTAACTGGTTTCGAGCGCTCTTGAATACGCTCAGTCACTTTATCAACAGCTTTCAAAAAACGTTCGAACGTTATGGGTTTTAGTAAATAATCTGTTACATCTAACTCATATCCTTCTAGGGCATATTCAGAGTAGGCGGTTGTAAGGATGACGAGAGGTTTTTTCTGAAGGATTTTTAGTAACGAGATGCCTGTGAGTTCAGGCATCTGCACATCCAAAAAAAGTATATCAACCGAATTATTTCGTAATACCTCTAATGCTTTAAGCGCATTGCTACATGCTTCGATTAATTGAAGTGTAGGAACTTTTTTTACATATTCAGTAAGCAGGTTGCGTGCCAGCGGTTCGTCTTCAACAATGACACAGGTTAGCTTCACGATAGTTTTAAATTTAGTTCTACGAAATATACATCAGGTTTATTATCAATCATAAGCGTATGATTTTCAGGATAGCTAAGCGCCAGTCTGCGCTTCACATTTTGCAAACCAATACCCGATTTCTCCAATGTATTTTCGCCTGCGGGTATTTTGGTGTTTTGAACAGTATAGGTACAGGTATGATGGTTATGGTCTATAGAAATTTTAATCCATGCGTTCGGATTATTATTACTTACCCCATGCTTAAAAGCATTTTCCAAAAAAGTTATAAAAATCAGGGGGGCTATCCATACGTTTTCAATGTTACCCGTTACATTAAATTCAATGGGTATCTCATTATTCAGTCGAAGTCGCTCCAGACTAATGTAATTCTCCATATACTCAATTTCTTTTTTGAGTAATACTTTCTGATGGTTGGATTCGTAAATCATATACCGCATCATCTGCGAAAGCTTGGCTACTACTTCAGTAGTATTGGGTGACTGTGAGTAGGCTAGGTAATATAAATTGTTAAGGGTATTGAATAAAAAGTGTGGGTTGATTTGCGCTTTCAAAAAATTGAGTTCGGCCATCAGGCGTTCGTTTTCTACTTCTCGTTTTCTGGCTTCAAATTGAAACCAATCTTCTAAGAAACGAAGCATGGCAATGAAGATGACAATAAAAAGGGTTACAAAAATTAACTGAACGACATACGTACTGGAATAAAAATAACCAACCTGTTTGGTATATCCATCAATTAAAAAACGTTGCAAATGAATCCGACCCCAAATGAATAATGCGAAGGGTACGGTAAACTCAAGTAGGAATTGCCAAACCTTTTTGTGTTTTAAAAATCGCGGTAACGCATAAAAATAATTAAGGTATGCGATCAGCATGGTGAAGGCCACTTGTACACCAGCAAGCGTTAGATTTCTAAACCAGTTTAATTGTTCTTCGCGTCTGGTTTGATAAGCCGTAAGTTGGTATACAAAAAAGGAAAGGTACACACACCAGAAAGCGATGTGAAATACCAATACGCGGTTTCGTTGAAAGAATAGTTGCATGCTAAGGTTACTAGTAGAATTAAGTAAATGTAGGCCTTCTTATATAACGGTATAATTTAAAATACTACTTTTCTACCATTCGAAAAAAATCATCGACCGATTACCCCATTTTACCCCACCTTGCCGAACTGTCGATTAATTAAAGGAGATGTCGAATTTTATTGCCCGATGGTCTAATACAGAGTATGCGCACCTAACAAATAAGTTTCTTTGCAGTTAGTGTATTCGTGAGCTGTGAAAGCAGTAATTGAAATCAAAATAAAACTACACCTATTCAAACCAAAATGAAAAATCTAATTTCGCTAATCGTTGTGCTCGCCACATTTTATTCCGTTGAAGGCTATTCGGCTGTTGAGAATGAAAAAGGGAACGGTAAAATTTCCGGATCAGTGGTTGATGCAGAAACAAGTCAGCCGGTAGAATATGCTAACGTAGCGTTGATTGATCCAACCACGAAAAAGCCGGTTAATGGAGCTGTATGCGATGACAAAGGCCGGTTCGTAATAACTAAAATTGATGAGGGTACTTACACCATCGAAATCTCCTTTATCGGTTACGAAACACAAACTATCGAAAACATTTCTGTTTCTGATAAACGTCAGGATATAAACTTAGGTGTCATAAAAGTAAGTACCGGGTCAAAAATTTTAACTGAAGTTGTAGTAGAAGGGCAGAAGCAATTAATTGAAGAACGTGTTGATCGCACGATTTACAATGCCGAGAATGATGAAACTACGCGTGGAGGTGACGCGACTGACGTGTTACGCAGAGTGCCAATGCTTACTGTTGATTTAGATGGTAACGTATCGATGCGTGGCAATTCGAATCTTACTATATTAATTAATAATAAACCTTCGGCTATTGCTGCCACAAATTTAGCAGATGCCTTACGTCAAATTCCGGCCGATCAAATTAAATCGGTTGAGGTGATTACTTCACCATCTGCAAAATATGATGCGGAAGGATCTTCTGGTATAATCAATATTGTTACGAAGAAAAATACCTTGGAAGGTTTAACGCTTAGTGTTGACTCAGGCATTGGGTTACGTGGATCTAACCTAGGTTTGAATGGTAATTATAGGAGAAATAAAATGGGCTTTACGCTTGGTGGCTTTGGTCGTGCGAGCTACAATGTAAGAGGCGCATTCGAAAATAATCAAACAACATCGGACGAATTTGGTGATCCAGCATTTCAAACCATTCAGAGCGCAGAGAACAACGCCAATAATCTATTCGGTAGGTACCAATTTGGATGGGATTACGACATCAACGACAAAAATTTCATAACTGCATCTGTTCGCTATGGCGTTCGTAATGGTAACAATGATCAAACCGGGTTCTCCTCTCAGACATTTGATTTGAATGATAACAATGCACTAACCAATTCTGCTTTTCGTAATTCACGTACGCAAGATCAATCGGGTACAGTAGATGTAAGCTTTGATTATACACGGTTGTATGAAAAACCACAACGTGAGTTCAGTATATCTTCGCAGTTTAGCCAGAACAATAGAAACAATGATTTCTTGAACACTAACTTTAACGATGACCGTGTTACTATTTTTGATCGGATTCAAAATTTGAATGAAAGCTTTAATCAAGAGTTTACTATTCAAGCTGATTATCAAACACCCATAGGTACTAAGCAAATTTTGGAGGTAGGTGCGAAAGAAATTATGCGTAGAGTAGCGAGTGACTTTAAATACTTACGTGGTGTTGGTGAAGATGGAGCCTTTCAAGAATTGAATACCCCGCTAACACCTGCCAACATCTTTAATTACAATCAAGATATAACTGCTGGTTATGTTTCGTATACGGCCTCCTTACCGAAATCATACACCATTAAAGCGGGTGTTCGTTATGAGCACACTTTTATTACGGCAAATTTTGAAGTGAACAATCCGGAGTCACCCATTCTTGAAATTCCAGACTATGGTGTCTTTGTTCCAAGCTTTAATGCTTCAAAGAAATTGAAGAATGGTAACACGATGAAGTTTGCTTACAACAGACGAATTCAACGTCCTTCTATACGCTTTTTAAATCCTAACCGTCAGGCGGCCAATCCTCAAAACGTAACTATTGGAAATCCAACCTTAGATCCTGAGTTAACCGACAATTTCGAGTTAGGTTACAGTACGTTTGTGAAGGGTACATCACTAAATTTTTCTACGTTCGTTCGTAAAACAACGGGTGGTATACAAAGTGTACGAACTCCGGTTGATGATATTATTGAAACGCGTTTTGAAAACATTGGCCAAGAAGATGCCTATGGTGTTAGCATGTTTGCCAACGCAAGCATTGGTAATCTTACATTAAATGGTGGTACGGATGTGTACTATGCTGTCTTGGATAACAATTTAAGTGATCCACTTTTTGCGGCAGATAATCAAGGGTGGGTGTATAGTGGCCGTTTATTCGGTAATTATAAATTAGGTAAAATGTGGGCGGCTCAATTCTTTGGTTTCTACCGGGGGCGTCAGGTTCAATTGCAAGGTATGCAAGGTGGGTTTGGTATTTACAGTCTTGGTTTTAGAAGAGACCTAAAAGATAAAAGAGGTAGTGTAGGTATAGGAGTAGAAAACTTTTTGGCTCGTTCTATGAAGATTCGTAATGAGTTGGAGTCTCCGATATTAGTTCAGCGAAGTGTAAATGAAATGAGAAACTTTAGCGTTCGTGTAAACTTTTCTTACCGTATTGGTAAAATGAGTTACGATAATCAGCCCCGCAGAAGACGGAGAGGGATAAGTAATGATGATTTAAAAGAAGGTGGCGAGGGCGCAGGACAAATGGATACAGGTATGCAGCAAGGGCAGCCGCGCGGTGCAGGTGTAACCATGCCTGCTGCCCCAAGAACAACACCACCGGTAGAAACTCCTGCTGCCGATCCTGAAGCTGTAGTAGAAGCCACCGGCAAATGGGAGTATACTGTAGAGTCTCCGCAAGGAAGTAATGGAGGCATTATTCAAATTAATAAGGAAGATGAAAATTATACGGGTGTTTTAGTGAATGCCAGAATGAAGCAAGAATTGACACTGTCGGATGTGAAAGTGAATGGCAATGAATTATCATTCAGTTATACCATGAATTTTGGTGGCAACGAAGTAGTGATCGATGTAAAAGGTATTATTGAAGGGGATGAAATGAAAGGCAACATGAATGTAGGACAATTCAGAAGTATGCCGTTTACCGCAAAACGTTCTGCGGAGTAAAACTTTGGGGTTAGTTTGGTTAAGAAATGGGGAAGGGAGACCTTCCCCTTTCTATTGCGCTATTTTTTTACTTGTAGTGCTAGTTCTTTCAATTGCTC
>CAYNKN010000142.1:0-6238 GCA_964397805.1 uncultured Chryseolinea sp.
CTTTCGGTTGCCACGCTGAATAGAGTTCAACAGGGTCTCCGTGTACAATCAATAATGTACTGCCGAATTCTTCTAATTGACTCTTTAAAATTTTAAGCGACTCATGAATAAACGTTACTCTTCGATCTTCCTTATCTTCTAATTTTTCTAGAATAGAGGTATCAAAAATGAAAACAGGTAGTACGTCTTTGTTTTCTTTTAGTGCATGATAAAGACCAGCATTATCGGTGAGCCGAAGATCCCTACGAAACCAAAAAATGGTTGTGTCTGGGGAAATGTAGGTATTAACCTTTGGTTGATCGAAGGGCTTCAATTTCTTTTTCTAGTTTGTCGATAGCCTCCATTTTAACAGCATAGAGTTTTAAGTCGCCACTGCGTTGCACGTGCATGGCTTCTTCGAGCAGTTTTTTGCGTTTTGTTTCCAGCTTTTTTAGCGGATCGGAGTTAAGGAATGAGAACATGATTATCTAACACGAATAAACACCTAATGTTTTCCATCTCCAAACGGCAGGGTAACCGGCTCATAGCTAAAGTACCGACTTCGAAAGAGAATAAATGAAAACAGCAACAAACCAGGTATTACAAGTAGAATTGCATTGCTTAGCATCAACATAAAGCATACGAGAAACAGCCAGAATAAAAAGGTAGTAAAACGGTCGGGGTTGCGCTGAGGTTTATATAGGTAAGTATGCACTTCTGCCAAGAAGCCTGCCGATAACAACGGCAACAGAAAAAGTTGATATAGGGAGATCCCTTTACCGAGTGCACCTGATATGAGGAGCAACTCAGGTAGCATGAGTAAACTATAAAGCAACACACACATTCCATAGATGTTTGCAGACGATATCGGTAAACCTCGTATCCATTGTAAAGATTGATCCTCAAACGTTTTCACTTTCAATACAATAAAGGTGTGCGCCATTAATGTAAATAACCAAGTGATGGCCACGATGCGAAAATCATCGCCTGCCTCGAGGGTTTCTTTAACAAAATAGAGTAAGGCCAACGAAAATAGTTTACTTACTATAAGGGCAGCTTTTTCTTCTTTAAAAAGATACGCGAAATAGAAACTAACCTGACTTCTTAAAAACGGAATGGAGATAGTAGGAATTATCAAGAAAGGTTTGCGATAAGTATGATGAATCTTCCGTGTCAATATCCACGCATGGACACCAAGAATCATCAGTTGATAACCGAATACATATAAAGCAACTAGATAATAATGGTTTTCGAAGGCCAGTAAGTAAATACCTATTGTATAAACCAAGACTGGAAGAAATACTAAAAGACTAATTATAAAAAAATGAGAGAACCCCATCCACAACGGTTGTAAGGTGAGGTACTGTAAAAATTGATACGATTTTTCTGAACTTAGTTTCATCATAAAGTGAAGCGACTTTACACTATAAAGAGCCCATACCAGCATCACCACCAACATAAAAATAGGTGAACTTAACATGGCATAAATCAGTGCTTGGTGATAAGAAATAAGCTGTGAAGACTCTACTACACCAAACATGATGATGAAAACAAATAACAGTAACCCCGCATGAACTCTGTAAAATGGGATCACGAAAATTTTTACTAGTACAGGAAGAATGTGTTTCATCCGAGCGAGATAGTGTGATTGGCTACTACTATTTTTCCTGTGGTTTGAAATTGATCTGTTGCGAATGCCTGATGGGAGCTGATCAGGAATGACACTCCGAGCGCTTGCCGTTCTTTAATTAATGAAAATAAAACAGGTAGTGAAGAATCTTCGAGTGTGATGAGGGGTTCGTCTAGCAAAATAAATTTTGTTTGTCCGATAAATGCCAGCAGAATAGATAGCTTTTTTAACATGCCGCTTGAATAGGTACCGATGGCATAGGAGAGAAAGCTTTGAATGTCGAAATGATCAATGAGTTGCTGAATGTGGTCATTAGTTTCCTGTCGGGTATTTTGAACAAAACGAATCAAATCCCAACCAGTAAGAAAACTCGGAAACTGAGGTGCAGCTTCTGCAAAAGAAATTAATTTTCGGTAGGCAACAGGTTGTGAATGAATGTTGAGATTGAACAGCGTGATATCTCCGTCAAACGGATTTATTCCGGCAATCATTTTCATTAATGTGGTTTTGCCAGATCCGTTTCCACCTTGTAGCCAGTATGTACCTGAGCGGATAGTAAGCTCAGGAATTTGGAGGATAGTGCGCCCTTGATAGGTTTTGATTACCTGTGTAAACTGTAACATGTTATAAAGTATGCCTGAATATTACGCAAACTTTTTCACCTGTCACACTGCGTTAAGTTTCCACGATTCTAATTCGGTTTGCTCTAGAATAATCTTAAACCAGCAGGTATATTTATCTGGTGATTGGCGTGCGTCTTCGCGAATTTCTGGAAGCGAAACGTATTTCCAATCTTCAGCTTCAAACTTGTTTAATGTGGGGTTGCCATCAAAATGTCCAATCAACACATGGTCGCATTCATACTCGGTGAAATTATGATCGAGTGCAGCTTGGTAAATAAATTTATGAGAAAAAAATAAATCACTTTCAATACCCATCTCCTGAGCCAGTTTACGATGAGCCGCTTGTAGAATAGTTTCTCCCGGTAATGGGTGGCTACAGCACGTGTTTGTCCAAAGTCCGCCACTATGATATTTAGTGCGGGCACGTTTTTGTAGTAAAAGTTCGCCTTTCGAGTTGAAAAGTAAAATGGAGAAAGCGCGATGCAATAATCCTTTTCGATGGGCTTCCAGTTTCTCTAGGGTACCAACTTCGTTATCCTGCTCATCTACCAAAATTACCTGTTCCATCAGAGTATATTCAATTGGTGCTTCACATACGAGTAAGCCAGTAGTCTTGCTTTGTGTCTGTTACGTATGCGTATGCGACTACGTAAAACTAATTCGGATGGTGTGTTTTTTATTTTTTTAAATAATGCAACGTAATAGACATACGCTACATACACACCAAAGCGTGCCGACTTCGGTAATAGCTTAATACCTTTTAGTCCTTCATTAAAATCATGTTCAATACTTTCTTCAATAATTCGTTTATTGGTGTCATCGAAGCAACTAATTTCTAAATCAGGAAAGTAGGTTCTTCCCATTCCTAAGAAGTCAGCTTGCAAGTCGCGCAAGAAATTTATCTTCTGGAAAGCTGAACCTAAACTCATCGCATAGGGCTTTAAATTTAAGTACATGTTGTTATCGCCTTTACAAAAAACACGTAAGCACATCAAGCCAACAACTTCTGCTGAGCCAAGAATGTATTCTTTAAAACCCTCAAGATCGTACTCTTTATTGTTGAGATCCATCTCCATACTTTTCAAAAACTGTTCAATCAACACATGATCAATTTGAAATTGATTAACTGTTAACTGAAAACTGTGAAGGATAGGATTCAAACTTATTTTTTCTTCAATAGCACGGTACGTATCTTCTTTAAATCGAAGAAGTAAAGAAGCTTTGTCGTGTTCGTGAAAGGTATCGACTATTTCATCGGCAAATCGAACAAAACCATAAATAGCATAAATAGGATCGCGTAATTCTTTTTCCAGACACAATATACCTAGCGAAAAAGATGTGCTGTAGGCTTTGGTAGTCAGCCGACTACATCGAATGGATACGTTATTGTACAAATCAATCATGCAAGGTCAATTTACGAATTCCTTATGTTTTTTTATAAGTTGTTTCGCTACTACCTGTCCTGAGATGATGGATGGCGGAACGCCTGGTCCGGGAACAGTTAGTTGTCCTGTGTAAAACAGGTTTTTTATCTTTTTGTTAACAATGGCAGGCTTTAGAATAGCTGTTTGCAATAAGGTGTTGGCTAAACCGTATGCATTTCCTTTAAAAGCATTGTAATCGCCTATGAAATCGCGATGGGCATAACTTCTTTTATAGACAATATGATCGCGAATGTTTTGCCCAATCATTTGCTCTAATCGAGGTAATATCATGTTAAAGTATCGTTCGCGAGTTTCTTCCGTATCGTGCAGATCGGGCGCAACGGGTATCAGTATAAAGATGTTTTCACATCCAACCGGAGCTACCGAAGGATCTGTTTTTGATGGGCATGAAATATAAAACTGTGGTGCCGATGGCCATTGAGGCTCTTCATAGATTTCATGCGCATGTTTCTTGAAGTCCTGATCAAAAAACAACGTATGATGAAGCAGATTGTCGATCTTTTTGTTGATACCCAGGTAAAATATAAGGCTCGAGGGCGCCATTACACGCTTATCCCAATATGCTTTGTTATACCTCCGGTGCGATTCGGGTAAAACTTGTTGTTCGATATGGTGGTAGTCAGCACTCGCTACGATGTAATCAAATTCTTCAGATTGGCCATTTATAACAAGACCTTTCGCTTTTCCATTGGCTAAATCGAATTGTTCAACAGTACTATTGTATCGAAATGTAACACCCAACGAGGTCGCTACTGAAACCATACCCTCAATAACTTTATGCATACCACCCACAGGGTACCAAGTACCTAAAGCCATGTCGGCATAATTCATTAAACTATATAATGCCGGTATTTTTTCTGGGCGGGCACCTAAAAACAATACAGGGAACTCTAGTAATTGGACGAGTTTTTTTGACTTAAAAAATTTTTTAACGTAAGTAGAAATTGACTGAAAAACATGAAGCTTTAATACACCCACAGCGAGTTTAGCATCCAAAAATTCTGTTGCCGACAAACTAGGTTTGTACACCAATTCATTTACACCAATCTCATATTTGTATTTTCCTTCTTCTAGAAATTGACGCAGGTGTTTGCTACTTCCAGGTTCAATCAAATCGAACATAGCGCACAAAGGTTCAATGCCAGCAGGTATGTCTAGCACATCATCTTTACCATACACAATACGGTATGAAGGATCTAATCGATCGAGTTGATAGTAGTCGGAAGTTTGTTTTCCGAAGTGATTAAAAAATTTATCGAACACATCGGGCATCCAGTACCAGCTAGGCCCCATATCGAATGTAAAACCTTCCGCTTCAAACTTTCTTGCACGGCCGCCCGATGATGAATTTTTTTCTAAGAGAACAACTTCAAAACCTGCTTCTGCCAGAAAACTTGCTGCTGATATTCCAGAAAACCCAGCACCAATTACCGCTACTTTATGCTTCATGCGCCACCAATAAAAGCCGGAAGGTAATCAATATCCGTGTAACCGCTTTTGAATCTCTTTACGGGCATGAAAAATTCTATTCTTTACTGTTCCAATCGGAATTTTTAAATGATCAGCAATTTCATGATACTTATATCCAGTGGTATGCATTTTAAAAGGTGTTAATAATTCTTCTTTTAACTGCCCCACGTTTCTCCAGATTTCTTTGAACTCCATACTTTCATGCGGACGATTGAACGTATGCTCTTCTTCTACATTTAGAAAATATAAATCTTTCGTTGTGTCGTTTGATGTTTTTGCGCGCTGGTTTTTTCTATAGTTATTAATATACGTGTTGCGCATAATGGTAAAAAGCCAACCTTTTAAATTCGTGTCTTCACGAAATTTATCCTTATACATGAGTGCTTTAAGCATGGTATCCTGAACTAAGTCTAATGACTCGTCACGATTGTTTGTAAATCTCCTGGTAAAGGTCTGCAGCGTGCTTCGCAGGCTGGCTACTTTGTGGGTAAATTCGATGGCGGTCATTTTTTTAGTGTTTAAGAGTTATTCATAATTGTTAAACAAATATATCTCTTAAACGGACATATCCAATATTAATGTTTAGTATTTGTGTTAAAACATTAAACAAGATTAAGTATTTCGGAATGAGCTGTAGGATAGCCGGAGTGACTGGAATACCCTTTAATCAATTTTTGGAAAGGATTTACCAGCGGATAGACATTAGAGGTAGTCTTTAAGCTCTAAAGCCGTAGAAAATACCTGAATATTACCAATTTTTAGGCCTTTGTATCGCTGTAGTTGATAACCGGAAGCCAGAATAGGAGTAGTAGGAAATGCTGCTGCTAGTTTATTGAGGTAGATATCGATTGGGGCGGGCTGCGGAGCTGTAATGGATGTTAACAACAAGTCGGGCTCGTGAATGGCAAATACATTAACAACATCTTCGTGTGGCACATTTTGACCGAGGTAGTACGTTCTGTAACCAGCCTTGCGACTCAAAAAATGGTAGAACAATAGCCCCATTTCATGCATTTCGCCTTCGGGCAAAAAGAGTAATATTTTTTTAGAACCTTTAGCCGGAATGGGCAGACTATCGATAGCGACAATTA
>CAYNKN010000142.1:6248-7698 GCA_964397805.1 uncultured Chryseolinea sp.
GTTGGGTCGGCAGGCTGGCTTCGAAGTCCGAAATATCTAAAACATAGAACACAATAGCTCTTCGTTTAATTTTGGACAAAAGATTAGAAATAAAATGCTCGTGTGCAGGCGTAATGTTTTGTGTTTGCCAGAGGATACCAATTTTTTCGAGGTAGGGATAAACAATTTCGGTAACGGTTTTCTCGAAGCCATAACGCAGAATGAGGTTATTCAATATTTTTTCGAATAACTCCTCTTCCATATCAATCATGGCAATCACTAACTGATCGATATGTATAACGGCATCATTTTTTAATTCACTAATCTCCATAACCTTTTGGTTCATGGCAGCCAGTGTCATGTCGGCAATTTTAGAAATTTTAATTCCGTTATTGTTGAGCAGCGAAACGTTAATGATCTTTTTCAGGTCATCATCAGAATAAAAGCGTATGTTGGTGTTAGTTCGTGCGGGAGCGATAATGTTATGGCGTTTCTCCCAGATGCGTATGGTATGTGCCTTAATGCCGGATAATTTTTCGAGTTCCTTAATTGAATACTTACCCATCTCTTAACATTTAACCCTCACTAACATTGCGCAGAAGAAAATGTTTCGAATAGCGTTTCATCAAATAGTGATTATTTTAACCCGATGCATCAACCAGAAGTAAATGTCGGCATAGAATGGTTCCATTCCAAAGGCTGGGAACCCTTTCCATTTCAATTGGAAGCGTGGCAGGCATACCTTAACGGATTGAGTGGTTTGGTTAATGCACCTACTGGCAGTGGTAAAACCTATTCGTTGCTTATGCCAGCTTTGTTGGAATTTATTCGCGATCATCCTAGCGATTACACATCTCGAAAAAACATGGGTGTTCAGCTTATCTGGCTTACACCTATACGCGCACTGGCAAAAGAAATTGAGTTATCGGGCAATCGACTGATTGATGGTTTGAAAATTCCTTGGCGAATTGCCGTACGCTCGGGCGATACTTCGGTAAAAGATCGCGCTAAGCAAAAACAGAAACCACCCGAGATTTTAATTACTACACCCGAAAGTTTGCACTTGCTATTAGCACAAAAGGGATATCCTGATTTTTTTAAGAATTTAAAATGCATTGTTGCTGATGAGTGGCATGAGTTACTGGGTTCAAAACGAGGTGTGCAGGTGGAGCTTGCGCTATCGCGATTAAAAACCATTGCTCCTCGGTTAAAGGTATGGGGTATATCGGCAACGATAGGTAATCTTGATCAGGCACAGCAAACATTATTAGGATTGCACTATGCCAATAAGCAGTCAACCATCATTAAGGCCGATATCCATAAAGAAGTTATTATTGAATCAGTGATGCCCGATACTGTAGAGCGCATGCCTTGGGCAGGTCACTTAGGAATTCATCTCATCGAGAAAGTAGTTACCATTATTCAACAAAGTACAACATCACTCATTTTTACCAATACGCGGTCGTTTGCT
>CAYNKN010000142.1:7708-8012 GCA_964397805.1 uncultured Chryseolinea sp.
TATGGTATCAAAAGTTATTAGCCGTAGCGCCAGAATTATCGGGGCTAATTGCTATGCATCACGGATCGATTAGTCAGGAACTGCGCAGTTGGGTAGAAGATCAATTACACGCAGGAAAATTAAAAGCAGTTGTTTGTACATCGAGTCTTGATCTGGGTGTAGACTTCAGGCCGGTTGAAACGGTTATCCAAATTGGTAGTCCGAAAGGTATTGCTCGTTTTTTACAAAGGGCAGGCCGCAGCGGACATCAACCCGGCAAATTAAGCCGAATTTATTTTGTGCCCACCCATTCACTCGAAATTAT
>CAYNKN010000143.1:0-7910 GCA_964397805.1 uncultured Chryseolinea sp.
AGTGTAGCTTCCAATTGGCGGGTGGGAAAAAACGATAGTCCAGAACCAGCCACCATATCTGGAGAGAATGAAATGTTTGTGTTTTCATAAATGCGATTTACTTCATTGTATTCATCGAAGTCTACACCATAGTCGTAAAGTACTTCCGTGAAGCGCTTAATTTTATTCTGACTAAAAGCCACATTCGCATTCCAAACAAGTTTGTCGGTAAGTTTAATCTGTCCTTCTAACTCAATACCTCTGCGGTAGCTGCTGGGTACATTGGTTCGTACAGAGGCACCCACATCGTTTAGCTGACCAGTAAGTACTAATTGATTTCGGTAATCCATGGAATAGAAATTTAATCCAACGATGTACCGATCGGTAGTTAATGTATAACCGGCCTCAATATTAAAAAGCGCTTCGGGTTTTGGTTCTATTCCTGCGGGAGCATCAATAAAGTCGCTGCGCACGGGTTCGCGATGGGCTACACTATACGAACCGTAAAGCTTGTGGCCACCTGTGTTGTACACAATGCCGGCTTTTGGGTTAAAGAAGTTATAGTTTACATCTACATCTACTACCTGTTGGTCATTATCGACACCCGCTACAGTATACGAAATGCCCCGATGTTGTAAATCGCCATAGAGCGAAATACCGTTGGTAAAAGTGTATGTTCCTTTTAGAAAAGTATTTACATCAGTCTTTACACCCACGTTATCGTAATAGCGATAGCCGATTGGTGCGGGTGCTATATTAGCCCAGATGATTTCACCAAAATGATCGCCTTCATACCGATTCCATGCACCACCTAAAACCAGATTAAGTTTTTCATTCTCAAAATTTAATGAATAGGTAGCTCCATAAAAATCATTATCTAACCAACGTCTTCTTACCAAATCAGACCGACTAATTTCTGTATCGTCAATTACTACATTACCTAGTCCATAGCGACTAAAGCGGTCATTGAATCGAAACTGTTCGTAGTATCCATAGCCCCGCGTATAGTGCAAGGCGGCATTAGCAGTAAGCGTACTGCCCAACCGTTGTGAAGCATGTAATTGATAGTGATCTTGCCGATAATCATCTACTTCATTATCATAGAGATATGGATTGTATGTTCGACTATTGGAATTGAGAAGGTTTTGTGTTTGCAGTTCATTCCAACCTTCATTCGCTGCCGTTACCAACATAGCTTCCGTATCGTTTTTCAAGCGCGATTCGGGTACGCCATACCAACTTTGATAGGTACGTTCGTGACCACCAAAGGTGATAAACTTCAACATCGTTTTTTCGCCATAGTAGCCACCAGAAAAGTAGTAGGCACTTAAGTCGCTGGAGGCACGATCAATAAAACCATCCGAAACAATTTTGGAAATACGTCCGTCTAGTACCCAATGATTATTAAGTAATCCCGAACCAAAACTTAGGGTATTACGAAATGTATTAAACGAACCAGCAGAAGTAACGACCTCGGCATACGCATCATCATTTCGTGTATTGGTTTGCAGATTTATACTGGCACCAAAAGCTCCAGCTCCATTCGTTGAAGTACCCACACCGCGTTGCACTTGAATGCTCTGTGATGATGAAGCAATATCGGGGATATCAACCCAGAAGGTTCCTTGCGACTCGCTATCATTATATGGAATACCATTAATGGTAACGTTAATACGTGTACCATCGCTTCCGCGGATTCGAATACCCGTATAGCCAATACCCGTTCCGGCATCTGAAGTGGTTACTACCGAGGGAGTCCAGTTTAGGAGAATGGGAAGATCTTGCCCAAAATTCTGTTTGCTAATTTCTTCCTTCGAGAGGTCTACATAGGTAGTGGGCGTAATGTTGTTTGCGCGTGTAGCAAACACCACTACTTCGTCTGTCATTTGTGTAGACTCCGCCAATGTAACGTTGAGTACCGTGTTCGCACTCAATGTTATACTTTCAGTTTTTTCTTCATACCCTAAAAAGCGAATAGAGAGGGTGTACTCACCAGATGCAAGTTTAGGTAGTTGGAAATACCCAAAGGCATCGGTAACGGTCACGCGTTTTTCGCCCACTAGCGATACCGTTGCTCCGGCTAGTGGTTGTTGTTTAACACCCTCGCGCACAATTCCAGAAACGGAATACGTTTGTGCACAGGCGTACGCAGTCGTGAGCATCAGCATGGCTGATGCAAAAATTGATTTGAACATGTTTTAAAAAATGGTTTAAACCTGCAGCGCACAGGGGAATGCGCCTGCTTACGTTTTAACCTTGCCTTCCCTTCGGCCGCATTACCGGCATCAGGTTCATTGGGTATAATCTCAGCCCGTTATTATTTTCGATCAGTAAATCGAAAAGGCACCCCTCGGCCCCGACACTCGTCAGGACGGCACAAATGTAGTAAAGAAAAAATGAAATGAAAGTAAGTACGGAGTTGATGTCCTCGATCAACACAATGTTGCTATTAGCGTGTTGCATAAAAACAAATTTAGTGTAACCGATTCCTTCTGTTCTGATTGTGAAAAATTTAAGTACTATTAACACACGAAACTTTCTATTTTTGGAGTATGTATCAAGCTAACGTAAACGGAAAAACTTTTGAAATTACTTCTGCTAACGATACCCTAACGGTGAATGGCGAAGTATTATCGTGGGATGTAGTGACTGTAGAGAAAGGTTACTTTCATATTTTATGGAATGCTAAAAGTTATCGGGCAGAGGTGGTGGAGGTTGATGTGGAAACCAAAACATGCTCATTGAAGATAAATGGTAGAATATATACGGTTCAATTAAAAGATAAATTTGACTTGTTGTTGGAGAAAATGGGCATCAGCGGACAAGCATCCAACAAGATCAACAACATAAAAGCACCTATGCCTGGTTTAATAATTGACTTGCGTGTAAAGGAAGGCGATACGGTAAATGCAGGTGATGCACTGCTGGTGTTGGAGGCTATGAAAATGGAGAACATTATTAAAGCGCCTGGTCAGGCTGTAGTAAAATCTGTGAAAGTGAAAAAGGGTGATAGTGTAGAAAAGAGTCAGGTACTCATTGAGTTTTAGCATAACCCAACCTTGGTAGAATGAGCTGCTTTTACCGTATCAGGCAGTATATCTATTTAATTGATCACATCATCGGTTTTTGGTTGGGTTGTCTTTTCAATCCTGATCCTTCTGCCATATATTGCGACTGATTGTGTGTTTTTCGAAAGTTTATCTAAAATAGACAGACTTGTAACTACAAACAGTATGCGCATTAATGAAATACTCAAGAACCAAACCGACTTAACACTTCAGCATGGTAGATGTAGTATTTCAATTTCCCTTAATCCTTAAATGTGTAACCGATGAAATCGCCTTACAACTACTTTATTCTCAGAGGCATGTTAATTCAGGCGATTCTATGTGACCATCAACTAAAAAATTATTAACACATGAAATATAAACGTATCCTGCTAAAATTGAGTGGTGAATCTTTACAAGGAACGAGCAAGTCTACTAATATAGACCCGGCTGTACTGGAGCAGTACTGTGAGGAAATTAGACTTATCAAAGATTTGGGGGTTGAAATTGCCATTGTAATTGGCGGAGGAAACATTTTTAGAGGTGGTCAGGCGGCTGCACTGGGTATCGATCGGGTTCAGGGCGATTACATGGGAATGTTAGCCACTGTTATTAATGCCATGGCATTGCAAAGCGCACTCGAGCGTCATGGTATGTATACGCGATTAATGGCTGGTTTTAAAATGGAGCAAGTTTGCGAACCATTTATTAGACGCAGAGCAATTCGCCACTTAGAGAAAGGTAGAATAGTAATTTTTGGTGCAGGTATTGGGAACCCGTATTTTACCACCGACTCGACCGCCAGCTTGCGTGCTATTGAAGTACAAGCTAGTGTGGTATTAAAAGGCACACGCGTAGATGGTGTGTACACAAAAGATCCTGAGAAGTTCCCGGATGCTGTTCGCTATACAACACTATCCTTTCAGGAAGCTTACGAGAAGAACCTGAGCATCATGGATATGACAGCTTTTACATTATGCATGGAAAACAAACTTCCGATTATTGTATTCGATATGAATAAGCGCGGAAACTTATTGAAGGTAGTACAGGGCGAAGAAGCGGGTACATTGATTAGCTAAGAAATTTTCGCCACGCCTTATATATTTGCAAAAATTCTGAAGACTATGGAAGAAATCGAATTATACTTAGACGAAGCGCAGGAACTCATGGGTAAAGGTATTAACCATGTAAACCATGAACTAACTAAGATACGAGCCGGAAAAGCAAATCCATCTATGCTAGAAGGTGTAATGGTATCTTACTACGGAGCCATGACACCCATTCATCAGGTGTCATCACTCACAACACCCGATGCGCGCACGATCTTTATTAAACCTTTCGAAAGAAATCTCATCGCTGAAATTGAGAAAGCCATCATCAATTCTAACCTGGGGTTAAACCCGCAAAACGATGGGCAACAAGTTATTATTAATGTGCCCATGCTTACCGAAGAAAGACGCAAGCAATTAGTAAAGCAGGTAGGTCAGGAATGTGAACAAGGGCGTATTAGTATTCGCAACATTAGAAAAGAAACAAACGAACAGTTGAAAAAAATTAAAGGCGTTTCTGAAGATGATATTAAAAACGCAGAAGATAAAGTACAGAAGTTAACCGATGAAACCATCGAACGTATTGATGCTTTAATGAAAAAGAAAGAGGCAGAAATTATGACGGTTTAATTTTCTTAAAATAAAAAAGGGGAGGTCAAAATTAATTTGACCTCCCCTTTTTTATGATTAAAATTTAAGGCGCTATACTAATTCTACACTGCGTTTTATAAAGGCAGTAAGGTCAGCACCAGTTAACATATTTTGCGATAACAATGCCAAGTCGTAAGCTTGCTTGGCTAGTTTCAATTGTTGCGCTTCATCGGCCTCGTTAATAATTTTTTGTACGATGGTATGATTGCCGTTGATTGCTACATTATAACTGTCGGGCATGTTGCCCATAAACGCGTAACCTCCGCCTCCACCCATTTTCGACATATCTTTCATTCTGCGCATAAACTCGCTGATGGTAATTACCACAGGCAGTTCATCGGTGGCCATGGGTTCTACGGCTACAGTCATGGCTTTATTGTTAATGGCTTTTTCGAAAACACCTTTTACTTTTTCTTGTTCTTCGGTGCTCAGTACACTTTCTGCTTTTTGGTCTTTGTCAATAAGCTTATCGGCTGTTTCACTATCAACACGCTTAATTTGTACTTTCTCTAGTTTTTGCTCCAGTGTATTAATGAAGTGGTTGTCGAGCACCCCATCAAGTAACAATACATCGTACGATTTATTTTTAGCGGCCTCAATGAAGCTATCTTGTTTACCCAGATCGGAGGTGTAGAGAAACACCGTACTACCATCTTTATCTGTTTGGTTTGTCTTTACATGCTCTTTGTACTCATCGAAAGTAAAATATTGTTTGTTGGTGTTTTTTAATAACGCGAAATCTTTGGCGCGATCATAAAACTTTTCATCACTTACAATACCATACTTAACAAAAATGTTGATGTCGTCCCATTTCTTTTCAAAGTCTGGGCGATCTTTTTTATAAAGCTCTTGAAGTTTGTCGGCAACTTTTTTAGTAATGTGCTGGCTGATTTTTTTAACGCTGGCATCGCTCTGCAAATAGCTGCGCGAAACATTTAACGGAATATCGGGCGAGTCGAGTACACCATGCAACATCATTAAGAAATCAGGCACAACATCTTTTACCTCATCGGTAATAAAGACTTGGCGTGAGTAGAGTTGGATTTTGTTTTTATTGATATCAAAATCGTTTTTCACTTTCGGGAAATACAATACCCCGGTGAGGTTAAACGGATAGTCGACATTCAAGTGAATCCAGAATAAAGGTTCTTCAGTAAATGGGTAAAGTTCTTTATAGAACTTTAGATAGTCTTCATCTTTTAACTCGTTTGGCGACTTAGCCCAAATAGGTGATGTGTTGTTGATAATGTTATCAACAGTAACAGATTTGAATTTTTCTTTCCCTTCATCATCTACACCATCGGGTAAGCTTTCTTCTTTTGTGCCAAACTTAATTTCTACAGGAAGAAACTTACAGTATTTTTCCAGGATACCTTTTAGGCGCCACTCATCTAAAAATTCTTCGGAGTCGGCATTCACATGTAAAATGATATCCGTTCCGCGAGTTTCTTTGGTGGCATCGGTTAATTCAAACTCTGTTGATCCATCGCAAGTCCATTGCGCGGCTGTGGTTCCTTCTTGAAAGGATTTAGAGATTACTTCAACTTGATCGGCCACCATAAAGGCCGAGTAAAAACCCAACCCGAATTTTCCGATGATATCTTTCGCATCGGTTTTGTCTTTAAACTTTTCAACAAATTCGGCAGCACCAGAAAACGCTATTTGATTAATGTACTTTTTAATTTCTTCGGCTGTCATGCCAATACCTTTATCGCTTACGGTAATGGTTTTCTTTTCTTTGTCGAAGCTAACCTCTACTTTTAAATCGCCCAGTTCGCCATTGAACTCACCAAGTGATGCTAATTTTTTTAATTTTTGCGTGGCGTCCACTGCGTTGCTTACTAGTTCCCGAAGAAAAATTTCGTGATCGGAATAGAGAAATTTTTTGATGATGGGAAAGATGTTCTCGGTATGAATTGAAATAGTACCTTTTTCTTGTCCGGCTGCCATATTGTTGCGTTTGATGTTTAAAATGGTTGATGATGGGGCAGGAATAAAAAATCCCTGCGCGCGACAGGGATTTCAAAAGTTATTCCAAACACCGTTTTGGTGACAGGTTGGCAGGGAGTTTACTAGATGATTTTACTGCTTACTAAAGAATCAGTGTTTGAATGAAATCAATAGATGTATGCAAATAGTTTGTAAAAGCAACAAGTGCTTTATCTTAACCTATCAGAGTCCCTCACCAAACGTTCATCTTTTCGAATAAAACGCATCGCTAGCCAATTACATACCACGGCAATTCCGGGTAGGAAAAGTCCGAAGCTGTAATTACCCCCCTGATGGACGCTGTAAAGCGTATTAAAAAAGTACACAGCCGAACCAATGGTGCCGGCCAGAAACAATGAGTTAAGGGCGCCCAGTTTAATTTGGGTTAGTCGGTTGGTGTATTTGCGAATTGAAATGAAGGCCAGCGTAGCGGCAGCGATAGCAAGGATGGCGGTTAAGGAATAGGGAAAATACACGGTGGTTCGAACCTCGTTTTCTACTATTGTATAATGTAGCGCGTAAAGCGAATGCACTTTTCCAGAAGCCTCAACGAATACCCAGATGGGCATAAAGATGGAGGCCACTAAACTAATGATGACGATAACCAGAAATACAGTTTGGATTCTTTGCCACATGTGAGGGTTGCGTTAACTTGGCGGGCAAATTACCAATTCATGATTCAAGATTCAATAGCTACTTGGTTGGAAAGATGCAATCAAGCCAACTTAGGTCATGAACATGCCGATAATAATTGTGATTAAGGAACTTATCGAAAGTAAAAATGCGTAAAGTAACGGCTACCTATAGATTATCTAATTTGCCAAAGTTTAAAAGCACCAACTAAGTATGGTATCGTTTAAATAAATGCGTTACTTCTTTGAAATAGCATACAATGGAAAAAACTATGCTGGCTGGCAAAGTCAGGCAAATGCCATTGGTGTGCAAGCTGTTGTAGAAGATGCGCTAGCTAAAATTTTACGAAAGCCCATAAAAATTGTGGGAAGTGGAAGAACCGATGCCGGTGTACATTGTGAACAGCAGTTTTTTCATAGCGACATTGAAGATACGATTGAAGAAGAAGGTTTTTGCATCAGACTAAACGCTCTGCTTCCATCCGATTTAGCCATATATAGTATCCGCAAAGTAAAGCCGGATGCAAGTGCACGTTACGATGCTATTGCAAGAACGTATCGAT
>CAYNKN010000144.1:0-6637 GCA_964397805.1 uncultured Chryseolinea sp.
CAATTACATTCAATTGCTTGAAGTTACCAATGGCCAAGCGTCTGCCGATTTCATCTAAGGTAATGTGCTTCTTTGTGCGAATACTTTGCTCGCGCATAATTTGGCCACGCTTATTCGCTATTTCGCGTGCTTCACGATCTGTCTCCATCACAGATGCTTTCTCGCCTGCTTGTGGAGCGCCATCCAAACCTAATACAACAACTGGTGTTGATGGTCCGGCTTCTTGAATTTTTTTACCGGTGTCATCAAACATAGCCTTTACACGGCCATAGTTTGCTCCTGCTAATAATATATCGCCTACGCGAAGTGTACCGGTTTGAACCATGAGGGTGGCAACATAACCTCTTCCTTTATCGAGTGTAGCTTCAATGATTGAGCCTACAGCACGCTTCTTTGGATTTGCTTTTAGGTTTAAAATTTCTGCTTCTAGTAAAACTTTCTCCAGCAGATCTTCAATACCAATACCTGACTTTGCAGAGATTTCATGACACTGATACTTACCTCCCCACTCTTCTACCAAGATATTATTTTTGGAAAGTGCTTCTCTGATTTTATCAGGATTAGCGGTAGGCTTATCTATTTTATTGATCGCAATAACGATAGGTACTCCTGCTACTTGAGCGTGATTAATCGCCTCTTTTGTTTGAGGCATTACATCGTCATCGGCAGCAACTACAATAATGGCAATGTCTGTTAGTTTAGCACCCCGTGCACGCATCGCGGTAAACGCTTCGTGACCAGGTGTATCCAAAAATGCAATTTTATGTCCGCTTTTAGTCTCTACATCATACGCACCAATGTGCTGCGTAATTCCTCCTGCTTCTGAATCGGTAACTTTTGTGTTTCGGATATAATCCAGTAACGAAGTTTTACCATGATCAACGTGACCCATGATCGTAACGATTGGCGCACGAGGCACTTCGTTTTCAACATCATCTTCCTCTTCTTCAACGGCTAGTTCTTCTTCTGCTGATGTGAATTGTATAGTGTATCCAAATTCATCGGCAATAACCGTAATCGCTTCCGCATCTAGGCGTTGGTTAATAGACACAAACATGCCTAAACCCAAACAGGTAGATATTACATCGTTTACCGAAACGTTCATCATGGAAGCCAAGTCGTTGGCAGAAATAAACTCGGCTACTTTTAATGTTTTTGATGCCTCCTGATCTTGAAGCATTTGTTGCTCTTGGGCATCTGAGTTTGCTTGACGCTTTTCTCTTCGATACTTGGCTCCAGAGGTTTTTTTATTTGTGCCACTTAGTTTCGCCAGTGTAGCCCGAATTTGATCTTGAATTTCTTTTTCGGTTGGCTCTGCTTTTTGAACACGTGGTGGTGGCGTGCCACGTCCTCGTTGAGGCTGTTGCTGTTGAGGTCGCTGACCTCTTGGCGCACCCGTTCCGCCTTGTTGTTGTGGCGCTCCCTTATTATCGTTAACAGAAGCAATGCGTTTTCTAGGGCGCTTGCCTTTCGAGTCCTTCTGTATATCGGAAGATGCTACTGGCGCATCTTTCTTTTTCTCTGGCAACTGAATTCTGTCAAGAACTTTTAATCCTTGCAATTTATCAGCTCTTCCTTTTATTAATTCTTGATCGGGTTGACTTTCTGCAACAACCTCTGGCTTAACTTCTTCTACTTTAGCAGGAGGAGGAACTACAACTTCTTCAGCAACAGGTTTTGCTTCTTGTACTGGTTCTACTGGCTTAACCGGCTCTTCTGGTTTTTCAACTTTTTCGACAGGTTTCTCAACAACGGGTTCTTCCTTTACTTTCTTTGTTGGCTTTTTATCTAATTCAATTTTACCAACAACGGTAAGTCCAACTCTAGGCTTTTCGGCCTCAATTTTATCAGTCTTTGGTTCTTCTTTCTGCTTAACCTCTTTCGATCCGAGGTTTTTAATCATGATGTTTTCTTCCTCTTCCGTTCTCCTTTTTACAGCATCTTTCTCTGGATCTGCCGTAATTGTCTCAACATGCTTTACACCTATGGATAACCCGGAAGCTTCCATTTTTTCTGTAGCAGAGGTGGCAAATTCTTTTGACAGCAGTGCGTAATGTTCAGGCGTAAGTTTAGCGTTAGGGTTATTTTCTACATCATAGCCCTTTTTTGCTAGGAACTCCAAAATGGTATTGTGGCCCACATTTAGCTTCCTCGCTGCCTGACTTAACCTGATCAATTTTTCCTCTGCCATATTCAAATATGCCTGTTTTTTAAAGACTTTAAAACTCCATTGCCGCGATGCACAAAATTTAACAATGCATTCACTCTTCGCTAATAATCTTTGTGCGCAACACTACCTGTTATGCTTCAAATTCCTTTTTCAAAATATTTAGTACCCCTTCTACGGTCTCCTCCTCTAAATCGGTACGTCTTACGAGTTCATCGCGCGATAAAGCCAATACACTTTTGGCTGTATCTAAACCAATTTTGTTGAGTTCATCAATAACCCAAGATTCAATTTCGTCTGAGAATTCATTCAAATCAACATCCTCTTCAGATTGACCTTCTGCCAATTCGCGGAACACGTCAATTTCGTAGCCCACCAACCGACTTGCTAATTTGATGTTAAGTCCGCCTTTTCCAATAGCCAGCGATACCTGATCGGGTTTTAAATAAACAGATACTCGCCCACTGTCCTTATCGATTTTAATAGAAACAATCTTTGCCGGGCTAAGAGCGCGCTGAATATATAATTCTAAGTTTTCGGTGTAGTTAATAACATCGATGTTTTCATTTTGCAATTCGCGTACGATAGCATGAATTCGAGAACCCTTCATACCAACGCAAGCGCCCACCGGATCAATTCGATCGTCATACGATTCTACTGCTACTTTTGCTCGCTCGCCTGGTTCGCGTTCTACTTTCTTAATGGTAATTAATCCATCATATACTTCGGGCACTTCTTGTTCGAATAAGCGCTCTAAAAAAACCGGAGAAGTGCGCGATAGAATGATCTTAGGATTACCATTGATCATTTCTACTTTATGTACAATCGCACGTACGTTTTCACCTTTGCGGTAACGGTCTTTCTGTATTTGTTCATTACGGGGTATCGCTACTTCGTTACCATCTGCATCGATAAGTAATACCTCTCGACCCAATACTTGGTACACTTCACCTGTAATAATTTCGCCTACAATATCTTTGTACTTTTGAAAGAGTATGTCTTTCTCTAAGTCTTTTACTTTTTGTATAAGTGTTTGCCGTGCTGTTGTTACAGCCCTGCGCCCGAAGTCTTCAATATAAATTTGTTCGGAAACCTCTTCGCCCACTTCAAAATCGGGCTCTATCTTCTGGGCTTCCGTCAGACTTATTTTATCAAAATCCCAAATGTCTTCGGAGTTATCATCAACAATTTCACGGAACCGATAAATTTCTAAGTCACCTTTGTCGGCATTAACAATGATGTCAAATTTTTCATCTGATCCGAATCTTTTCTTAATCATGTTACGAAATACATCTTCCAATATCCTGATCATGGTAGGACGATCGATGTTTTTCTGTTTTGCAAATTCAGCAAACGACTGAATTAATTCCTGTGCATCCATAGCTATGTCTATTTGAAACTAACTAACACAAACGATTTACTTACTTCTGAAAAAGCGATCTCGTGTGTAATCACTTCTTTTTTCTTGCCTGCACCCTTTTCTTCGTGCAGGGTAATTTTATCTGGTTCAACACTTACTAATGTACCCTCTGCTATGCCTCCTGTATGATTCACCTTTAGTTTTCTTCCAATATTTTTTATGTATTGGCGTGTCATCTTTAAGGGCTGATCAAGACCCGGTGTAGAAACCTCTAACAGGTATTGATCTTTTATTAAGTCGGTTTCTTCTAATGCGCTGGAGAGTGCACGGCTAATAGTAGCACAATCATCAATCCCAACACCGTTGTCCCCATCAACAACAACAAGAACTTTTTTTGGGCCTTTGCGCGAAGAAATAGAAACCGTTACGATGAAATGACTGCTATCAGTCAAAACCGCTTCGGCCATTTTTATTATTTCTTCTTCTATCTCCATTCAAAAAACCCTAAAAACCAAAGAGGGGACTGTGGTCCCCTCTTCCTACTAAATACTCAGAAACTGCGGCAAAAGTATATCTTTTTTAAATCTCCACAAAACATGAAGCCGCTATGCAGGCATAATTCTTTTTAAAGATAGGTAGGTAGATTTTTTAGATAGACTCCATAACCACTTTTCTCTAATGGCTTTGCGAGTTCAAAAAGTTGGTCTTTCGAAATAAAACCCATCCGAAAAGCCACCTCCTCGATACACCCAATTTTTAATCCTTGTCGCTGTTCTATTACCTGAACAAAATTAGACGCTTGCATAAGGGAATCAAATGTTCCGGTGTCTAACCATGCGGTGCCGCGACTCATTGGGGCAACGGTTAATGAACCCCTTTTCAGGTAGATATTATTGATGTCTGTGATTTCTAACTCACCACGCACACTTGGTTTTAAGGCCTTCGCCATAGCAATAACTTCGTTGTCGTAAAAGTAAAGTCCTGGTACAGCATAGTTTGATTTAGGCTTGGCAGGTTTTTCTTCAATAGATATTGCTTTTCTATCGGCATCAAACTCAACTACACCATAGCGCTCTGGATCGTGAACATGGTAGGCAAACACAACACCTCCCTGTGGATCATTATTGGAAAGCAATAGTTTTTGCATACCCGATCCGTAGAAAATATTATCGCCCAAAATCAAGGCTACCTTGTCCTTTCCAATAAATTTTTCGCCAATTATAAAGGCTTGTGCTAAACCCTCAGGATTTGGTTGTATTTCGTACGAAAAAGAACAACCTAAACTTTTACCATCGCCTAATAGTCGTTGAAACATCGGCAAATCATGAGGCGTGGAAATAATTAATATCTCACGAATACCGGCCATCATCAGTACCGATAGGGGGTAATAAATCATGGGCTTATCATACAATGGCATGAGTTGTTTGCTCACCGCCAGCGTAAGCGGATACAGCCTTGTGCCCGAGCCACCTGCCAGAATAATTCCTTTCATTTTTTTTGTGTTAACGTAATCAGTTTATTTAATTCTACCTACTAGCATACATATTTGAGTAGTATTTGAGGTAGTCACCAGAGGTTACGCTGGTTAGCCACTCTTGATTAAGCAAATACCAATCAACTGTTCTTTCTAAACCTACTTCGAAGGTAACAGATGGGCGCCAGCCTGTTTCACTAATTAATTTTGATGCATCGATGGCATAACGCAAATCATGACCGGGGCGATCTGTAACATAGGTAATTAATGCCGCAGAGGAGCCCTCTTCTCTACCTAATTTTTTATCCATAATATGGCAAAGCATATTGACTAGATCTATATTCCTCCATTCATTATTTCCACCAATATTATATACTTCACCGTTTTTTCCTTTGTGGAAAATAGCATCAATAGCTAATGCATGATCTTCCACAAATAACCAATCGCGTATATTTTCGCCCTTACCATAAACCGGCAAAGGCTTTTGTTGAATAATGTTGTTTATAAGTAGTGGAATAAGTTTTTCAGGGAAATGGTTAGGTCCATAATTGTTTGAACAGCGACTGATACGTGTTGGCAAACCAAAGCTGTTGCTGAATGCTTGAACAAAATGATCGCTACTCGCTTTTGAGGCAGAGTAAGGTGAGCGTGGATCGATGGGTGTTGTCTCTGTAAAATATCCTCCATGCTCAGCAGAACCATACACCTCATCTGTAGATATCTGATAAAATACCTTGTCCTCGTATTGGTTATTCCAAGCTGCTTGTGCTACCCGTAAAAGGTTGAGTGTTCCTAAAATATTAGTTTGCGCAAACTCAGTTGGGTTATGTAACGAGCGGTCTACATGCGACTCAGCGGCCAAATGAATTACACCATTAATAGCATACCTTTTGAATACGTCAAATAAGAATTCTACATCCAAAATATCGCCTCGTTCAAAATGATAGTTGGGTTCTTTTTCTACATCTTTTAGATTCTCCAGATTGCCTGCGTAGGTTAACTTATCCAAATTAACGATGGTGTAGTTGGGATAATTTTTTACGAACAATCGCACTACATGCGAACCAATAAAGCCAGCACCTCCGGTTATTAAAATGTTTTTCTTCGTCATGAGATTGAATGATTAACGAATGTATTTTTCAAAATTTTTATGATCACGTTGGTAGAGAACTTCTTTAGGAAGCGACTTAAAATACTCATAGGTAATTTTTAAACCATCTGCGCGAGACATTTTGGGTTCCCACCCTAAAATAGACCTTGCCTTATCGATGTTTGGTTTGCGTTGCTTTGGATCATCTTGCGGCAACGGCTGGTAGATCACTTTTTGATCCGTACCGGTTAGTTTCACAATTTCTTCAGCAAAGTCGCCAATCGTAATTTCATCGGGGTTACCAATATTAACGGGTAAGTGGTAGTCTGACATTAGGAGTTTAAAAATCCCGTCCACTTCATCATCTACATAACAGAACGATCGGGTTTGCGAACCATCACCAAAAACAGTCAGGTCTTCTCCACGTAATGCTTGCCCAATAAAAGCTGGCAATACACGGCCATCGTTTAGGCGCATGCGCGGCCCATAGGTATTAAATATTCTTACGATTCTGGTTTCCACCTGATGATAAGTGTGGTAGGCCAT
>CAYNKN010000144.1:6647-7887 GCA_964397805.1 uncultured Chryseolinea sp.
CATTGTAATCGCTTCTTGAAAACGCTTTGCCTCATCGTAAACTCCGCGCGGCCCAATGGGGTTTACATTTCCGTAATACTCTTCGGTTTGAGGATGAACCAGCGGATCGCCATATACTTCTGATGTAGAAGCCACAAGTATGCGTGCCTTTTTTGCCAACGCTAAACCAAGTAAGTTATGGGTACCTAGCGAACCCACCTTAAGTGTTTGAATAGGAATTTTTAAATAATCTATTGGGCTTGCCGGGGAGGCAAAGTGAAGTATGTAGTGGAGTTCACCCGGAACATGGACAAACGTGGAAACATCATGATGATAAAACTCAAAATCACTGAGTTTAAAAAGATGTTCAATGTTGCGCAGATCTCCTGTTATCAGGTTATCCATAGCGATCACATGAAAGCCCTCTTTAATAAATCGATCACAAAGGTGCGATCCTAAAAAGCCGGCTCCACCAGTAATTAATACGCGTTGCTTAGCCATTGATAACCTCCCTTCCAATACTGTAATAGGTATAGCCCAATTCGCGCATTTGACTTAAGTCGTAAAGGTTTCTGCCGTCAAAAATTACCTTCGCTTTTAAAATACTATTGAGCTTATCAAAATCAGGTGTTCTAAACTCAGGCCATTCTGTGGCAATAAAAATACAGTCGGCTTTATCGGCCGCTTCGTATGGATTGTTGCAGTACTGAACTTTAGAACCAAGTATGCTCTTTACATTTTCCATGCCTTCAGGATCGTGTACCTTAACCGTTGCGCCCTGTTGTAATAGTTCTTCAATGTTGTAAAGTGCAGGAGCTTCTCGAATATCATCGGTATGTGGTTTAAAAGAAAGACCCCAAATAGCAATTGTCTTTCCGCTTAAATCTCCGTTATAATATTTCTTTATTCTTGGAATAAGGCGAGTCTTTTGGTCGGCATTAACTTCCATCACCGACTTAAGAATTTTAAATTCATAACTCACATCTTGCGATGATTTCGCTAATGCTTGTACATCTTTCGGAAAACAACTTCCTCCATAACCAATACCTGGAAACAAGAAGCGCTTACCAATACGACTGTCCGTTCCAACGCCTCTTCGTACCGAATCTACATCAGCGCCAACCAACTCGCACAAGTTGGCTATTTCGTTCATAAAAGAAATTTTCGTTGCCAAGAATGAATTAGCCGCATACTTTGTAAGTTCTGCAGAGCGCTCATCCATAAAAATAATGGGGTTACCCTGACGAACAAACGGGCCATA
>CAYNKN010000145.1:0-7837 GCA_964397805.1 uncultured Chryseolinea sp.
GTAGGGCATCACAGATTTTACCGGGCCATACGGAACATACTTGGCTACCTGATAACCCGCACGCGATAGGTTAAAAGAAATATTGTCACTCATACCATAAAGCTGCGCAAACCACACACGGGCATCATTATTTTTTAAGCTGTGTTTTTCCATAAGTACAGTAAGGTAGTAGTTACTGTATTCATTGTGCGACCCGCACATCACAGAGATGCGCTGTTTGTTATCTATACAAAAACTAAGCGCCTGATTAAAGGCTGCATCGGTAGCGGCTTTATCTGGGTGTATCGGACTCGCATAGCCGTTAGCTTCAGCACGTTCGCGCTCCTTTTCCATATACGCACCGCGCACCAACTTAGCGCCTAAAAAATAATTATGCATGGCGGCTGTGTGAAAAGCCTCACGTAAATTTTTAAGTGACGCTGTTCGGTACAACTGGTAGGTATTAAAAATAATTGCCTCTGTGGTATTGTACTTGGCCATCATTTCATACGCTATCATATCAATCGGATTTTGTATCCACGATTCTTCGGCATCAATCAATACGGGTACTTTACATTCGTGGGCGCGCGCGCAGATCGCATCAATGCGGTTATGCACTCGGCTAAATGCTTCTTGCTCACTGGTTGATAAAGATTCATTTCGCTGAACCTTTTCCAACAAATCGGCAGCAGCCAGACCGGTTACTTTAAATACTGAAAACGGAATGTGCTCTGAGGTAGCTGCTTTGTTAATGGTGCGGATGGTCTCCTGCATAGTAAGATCAAAACCACTCTCTGACTTCTCCCCTTCAACTGAGTAATCCAAAATTGTTCCTACACCAAACGAAGCCAGTACAGCTGTTGTTGCTTTTGCGTCTTCAATACTTTCGCCACCACAAAAATGGCTAAATACGGTTCGTTTAATAACCCCTTCAACAGGTAAGTTAAGGTACAGCGCAACTTTAACCAGACCTGTTGCTATGGCTGATATCCACGGATGATTAACTAAGGAAAAAATAAAATTGGCTTTGCGCAATGCTGCATCAGACTTATACTGAAATGCAACGGCTGTATCTTCAAACGAAATTTTAGGTGCTGTTTCCATAGAAAAAGAGAGGCAAAGATAGCGCGTTAATTAGCTTGCGCAATCGTTAGCAAAACAAGGATAAAACCAGTTTGTTGGCTTTTTAATAACTTTCGCTCTATAACATTTTATATCAACCACATGCTACCCGATAACATTCTGTTTTCTACTAACCCCGCCAACGATTTATCGGCTTTCTTGCAAGCCAATAATTTTAGCAAAGTGGGTGTACTTGTTGACGAGAATACACGCCAACATTGCTATCCACTCCTTCAAAAATTACTTCCCGAACATTTTGTCATCGAAGTAAAGAGTGGCGAAGAGCAGAAAAATTTAACAACCTGCACCGACATTTGGAAAGCGCTTACTAATCAGTCGCTAGACCGACACGCGTGTTTAGTGGTGTTGGGTGGTGGTGTGCTGGGCGATATGGGTGGCTTCTGTGCCGCTACCTATAAGCGTGGTATTACATTCGTTTTGGTTCCTACTACTTTATTGGCTCAGGTAGATGCTAGCATTGGGGGCAAGTTAGGAGTTGATTTCGATCATTATAAAAATCACATCGGAGTTTTTCAAGAACCTGCGTTAACGTTGCTCAGCAGTACATTCTTAAAAACATTACCCGCAGCTGAAATTAGATCTGGTTTTGCTGAAATTGTAAAGCACACATTAATTGCTGATGCTGATTTATGGCATGAACTATCGAATAAAGATTTTGAGCAACTGGATTGGGATGTGTTAATTAAACACTCGGTAAATTTTAAAGCCCGAATAACTACTGAAGACCCCAAAGAAAAAGGTTTACGAAAAATTTTAAATGCCGGGCACACCATTGGCCATGCCGTAGAAAGTTACCTGCTTGGATCGGGCAATCGCATTTTGCATGGAGAGGCTATTGCCGTTGGATTGATTACAGAAAGTTGGATTGCGCATGAGCGTGCCTTACTCACCACCGAAGCGTTCACTTCAATCTATCAATACCTGTTAAAGATTTATGATCGCGTACCGTTAAGAGAAGAACAAGAAGAACCCATTGCAAAACTTACTCTTCAGGATAAAAAAAATATGGGAAACAAAATTTTATGTGTTCTCCAACAAGGTATTGGAAAAGCAACATGGGATAATGAAATTACCTTAGAAGAGGTAAAGCGCGCCTTATCATTTTACCGATCGTGCTAAATATAGCAAGCTTCGTCATTAACTAATTTTCTGTTGGCTTGCTGCGTTAATGTATTTTTAACTTGCCCAGCTTTCTGCGAAACAAAAAATTTAGTTTTCTCTTTACGATTACCTGTTAGTAACCAAACTGCCAACAAAGCGCTTGAGGCCAACCCTAGACCAATCGCTATTTTTCCTGTTGATGTCATATGATTTGTTAAACTTGAAATATCACACAAATGTTGTCTTGGTCATGAAAAATTATAAATCAAACTGTAATTTGCTCCACAAAATTTTTAGCCCTTGAGTAATACTATAAGTCTTAAACGAACGTCTGTTTTGAATGGCACTGCATCGCTGCTGCCAGCCTCTAAAAGCATTAGCAACCGTGCCCTCATCATTAACGCACTTGCCGGAGGTAAATCAGCGTTGCATAATCTCTCCGATGCAAACGATACTCAACTAATGTTGCGTCTGGTTAACTATCCCGAACAGATCATTGATGTAGAAGATGCTGGAACAACAATGCGATTTTTAACCGCCTACTTTTCGGTAACTCATCAACACAAAATTCTTACGGGAACAGACCGTATGAAAGAAAGACCCATCGGGATATTAGTTGACGCCTTACGTTTGTTAGGAGTTGAGATTGATTACTTGGAGAAAGAAGGATACCCATCGCATGAGATAAAAAAATTTGATGGACAGAAAGTAAATGCGCTTCGCATTCGCGGAGATGTAAGCAGCCAATATATTTCTGCCTTAATGATGATCGCTCCAGTACTTCCCAATGGGTTAACCCTTACACTAGAGGGGAAAGTTGGAAGCCGACCATACATTGAAATGACGGCTTCGTTAATGAAGCACTTTGGTGTAAACTCAACTTTTGTTGATGATACAATAACTGTTCTGCCACAAACTTATTCAGCCACTGAATTTACGGTAGAGTCTGATTGGTCGGCAGCAAGTTATTGGTTTGCCTTTGCCGCACTTGCCGAACAAGCTACTATTAAATTACCCCGGCTCACCCTACAGTCGCTTCAAGGCGATAGCGAAATCGTGGAAATCATGGAGCTATTAGGTGTGAAAGCTGAGATGCAAAACGATCTGCTTGTTTTGACAAAGCAGCAAAACAAAAGTACACTGGAATGGGATTTTACCCACTGCCCTGACTTAGCTCAAACGGTGGCCGTAGTGTGTGCAGCAAAAGGAATTAAAGGATATTTTACAGGTTTAGAAAGTCTGCGCATAAAAGAAACTGATCGCATTGCTGCTCTCCAAAACGAACTTCGAAAAATTAATGCCGACCTAATTGAAATCGACACCGAACATTGGGAGTTGAAACCGGCAACAAGTTTACCTATAGAAGCAGCATTCAATACGTACAAAGATCATCGCATGGCCATGGCATTTGCTCCGTTAGTAACACGTATGGATGTTGCTATCGAAAATCCAGCTGTAGTAAGAAAATCATATCCAAATTACTGGAATGACCTCAAAGCGTTTAACATACCTATTACTTAGATTGAAAGACTTCTAAAATAATCTGGTGCTTTCAAGAGTCTACTACCATACCAAGAAAACATTTCACCATCTACCAATTGAATAGTCGTGGTTGGGAAGTGTTTTGAAAGTGCCTCAAGATGTGATTGATTAAACGGGAATGGCTCTGAGGATAGAAAAACAAAATCCGGGTTGAGCATTTGTAGTTGATTAATACTGAGTGTAGGATAACGACTTACTTCTAAAGCATTCTTTAACCCGATCGTTTCCAACAGGCAATTGATAAACGTATCTCTACCTGCTGCCATCCAGGGGTTTTGCCAAATAAGATAAAGAACACGCTGGCCAGAGAAAATTTTTAGATCACTAAATTTTACTTCAACATCTTCTGCAATTCTGTTGGCCTTCGCGATTCGATCCGTCAACTCACCGAGAGCACGAATCATATTCATTGAATCATGCAGCGAAACAATATCACTCATCCAAACCGGATACTTTACCCGAAGTAAATCAACACCTTCTTTATAGTTTTCTTCTTTGTTACCGATAATCAAATCAGGATTAATCGAATCAATGCGATCTAAAAGAAATTTTTTAGTGCCACCAATAATAGTTTTTTCTGTGCGCCAACTAGGTGGATGAATACAAAACTTGGTGATTCCAACAACTGAATCGGTTAAGCCTAAATCAGCTAGTAATTCTGTTTGCGAAGGCACTAATGATATGATTCTTTTTGGCGGAAAGGAAATGAGAACTTCCTGACCCATTTGATCAGTAAATGATTGGGTTGGCATTTTCAAAACTACTAAAAGGAAAGATGTAGTATGTAGAAAAAGCGTACAGAACGCACAGGGAAAAGACCCTCTCTGTAAAAACCCTGCGGCTCCGTACGCAAATCTTTATGGCATACTCCGAAATAGAAATGGAGTATCCAAAACGCACAGAGCACATAAAGAAAAGACCCTCTCTGTAAAAACTCTATGACTCCGTGCGTGTATCATTGTTCAACCTGTTCAGGTTGAGAAAGTTGGTTCGGAATTCTAACAAAAAAAGTTGTTCCTACACCTACTGTTGATTTTACTTCTATTGATCCCCCTAATTTCTGAATCGTGTCGTTAACAATAAACAACCCAATACCTGTTCCCGATGCCTGTTCGGTGCCGCGGAAAAATAAATCAAAAATTTTATCCTGTATAGTAGAATCAATACCAATACCGTTATCACGAAAAGTGAGTTCGCAAAACTCGCGAGTAGTGTTGGCTGTGAATTCAATTAAAGATTGTCCTTTACGTTTGTCTTGATATTTAATAGCATTGGACACCAAATTGGTAATAATTGTTTTTACCCGAAGCTGATCGGAATAAAAACCAACATGCCCATGTACAACCACCTTTAACTCAACATTACCCAACGGCAATTCCGTTGTTAATGAATCAAACTCTTCCCTTACCAGCGTCTCTACATCAACTACTTCACGCAAAACAATAAATTTTTGGCTTTTAAAGAAATGATTCATCTCATCAATAAATGAATCTAACCTCACTAAACTTTTCTTAATCGAGTTTAGGTATTGATCCTTTTCTTCGGCTGTTGCTTGCTGCGCTAATTTTACTAACCCTAAAGCAGATAAAAGTGGTGCTTTTAAATCGTGGGTTGTTTTATAAAGTACCTGATCAAGCTGTTGATTCGATCGAATAAGTAACTGCTCACTTTCTTTCTTCTTGGTGATATCGTGCAGTTTTAACACCAACCCTTGTACAGAAAACTGTTGCAACAAATTAGATATCTGCACATCGAAATATACTTTACCCGCACCTTTTACAGTCAACGAAATTTCATCGCGTACTATATCCGTGCTCTGATTAACAGCATCTTTCCATAGCTGTACTTTGTCGCTGGGAACAAAATTAAATATACTTCGTCCTAATAACGCTACCGGTTCAATACCAAAAACCTGAAGTATAGCAGAAGACACATAGCGGATACGAAATTCTTTATCCGTTACAATAACAATATCATGCAGGTTCTCTACTAAATCTCTAAACATCCCCTCATTTCTTTCATTGTACATACCTATTCAAAAGACTTTGCTTTAGTGCTGAGCCATCAAGTAAAGAACATTCTCCATTCATTATTTTTAAACTATCTAAATCAAAATTGCCATACTACTTAGCTGAGTAGACACTTTTAAATTCGAACTGGTTACTACACCTTGATTAAGCTCGAACTTCAGTTTTCCATCAATTACTTTAAAATTGATGCAGCTTCCTTTTTGTCCCATTCCATTGCCATCGGTTACGGTTAATACCGACTTCCCATCAATGGAATTTTTCACCGAATCGAAATCTCTATTCTTCGATTTACCGATGTATATCACTTGACAGTCAGCTGACTCAGCAACAGAAGAAAGCTTACGAATAACGTACTTCTTACTGCCTTTGGGTTTACCATCGTACCATTGCTTCAGGGTATTGAAGATGTTATCATCTCCATAAACACCGACAACAAAATCGCCAGCATTGCCTTCGTCAGGCCATTGTACATACTTAATAAAGTTGTACACCATTGCAGCGTGGATTTCATGTGTTGGCCTCTCCTGAGCCATTACACTACTTGCTGAAATACCTACAGCAAGCCAGAACGTACATAGTTTTCTCATAGATTATAAAGGTTGGGCTACCTAACTACCGCTAATCTACTATTAAAACATGAAAAATCCCCAGCTTACTGTGCGAAGGATCTTTCTAACAACCCCCTAAATCAGGATTGCCATCGAAGAGAGCGCTCCAGAAACTTTGAGGTTAGATGCCTCAATAGCCTTCTGATTCAACTCAAACTTCAATTTATTATCTACTGTTTTGAAATTAATTGCACTGCCTTTCTCTCCTAATCCGTTTTTATCAGTAACAACTAATGTTCCTTTACCTTTTACTTTACCATTTACAGCATCGAAATCGTTGCTCTTTGATTTGTCAATATATACTACATGGCAATCTGTTACTTCGGCTGCCGAGTTAAATTTTTTGATTACATAAGTCTTTGAGCCACGTGGTTTACCACCATACCAACCGTTGAGGGTGTTATAAACATCATTACTGCCAATTACACCTATAATAAATTCACCACCTTGAGAATGATCAGGCCACTGAACATACTTGGTGAAATTAAAAACCATCATGGAGTGTACTTCATGAATCGGCCTGTCTTGGGCAACGGCAGCGATGGCAACAAAAAAAACTGCGAACAATAGAGCTTTTACCTTTTTCATTTCTTAAAACATTTTTGGGTTTTTGACATCACAAAAATAGGTTCTTCAACTTTCGTGCAAGAACCTATTCGAGAAGTAACCTTATTGATGTAAGGTTTTGATCAATGATTACTTAATATACCTAAAATCATGCCCTGCCTTTAGCTGTAACAGGAATTCATAGATAAGATTAATAACATTTTCAACATCATCTTTGTGTACCATTTCTACAGTAGTATGCATGTATTTTAGTGGTAAAGAGATGAGAGCCGAGGCCACACCCTCCGAAGAGTAAGCAAAAGAGTCTGTATCTGTACCTGTTGAGCGTGAAACAGCTTGCCGTTGAAAAGGTATTTTCCGTTTTTGGGCTGTTTCAATGATCATTTTGAGAACATTGTTCTGCACTGCAGGGCCATAACAAAGTACAGGCCCACCTCCGCTCTTCAGGTTTCCGCTCTCTTTCTTATTATACATCGGTGATTGTGTGTCGTGGGTTACATCGGTACAAATAGCCAAGTCGGGCTTTAGTCTTCTGGATATCATCTCTGCACCACGCAGTCCAATTTCTTCTTGCACCGCATTTACAATATACAATCCGAAGGGAAGTTTTTTCTTATTCTCACTTAACCTACGGGCTACCTGCGCCACTATAAAACCTCCCATACGGTTATCTAAGGCGCGCCCTACAAGCCAGTTTTTATTTAACTCCATAAGCTCATCTTCAAAAGTTATCACACAACCAACGTGTACACCCAGCCCTTCTACTTCCTTTTTAGTTGCTGCTCCAATGTCAATAAAAATATTTTTTAGGGTTGGTGTTTCCTCTTTACCTGCTTCACGCACATGAATAGCCGGCCATCCAAAAAC
>CAYNKN010000146.1:0-7798 GCA_964397805.1 uncultured Chryseolinea sp.
TTGCGGTATTGTTACCCGATTTCCCCATGGGCGTCCATAACGGTGAATTGAATTGCCACAAGCCCATGGTATTTTCATCATTTCCATTGAGTTCGGCATCCTCATAATGTAATCGAACGGTGGCTGATGTATACGAACCACTAATTGCACCGATCGTATACAACCGACTGATTGATGTTGCCGATGGAAAATCATTAATTGATCCCAACACTACGGATACAGTCATACTGGTTACCGAAGATCCCGTGAATGTAATCGTGTTGTTAGGCCCTTCAAAAGCATACGCCACACCACTTGTAAATGCATGCGTGCGCTGAATGTTTCCATAAATAAAGCCATTACCATTTCGAGTAGTGGTAATCGTAATGGTATTTAATCCAGTTTGAATAATTCCGTTTGTCATGTTTACGATGGATGCCGAAACATTACTTTGTAAAATCAATTCGGTAGATGCACTACTTGTATTACTGGTAAGAATATTAAAGGTAGTTGGCCCACTTAGAAAGGCTGTTGCCGGCCCCACAAACTGCACCGTACTGGTACTCGCTATAAAAATTCCATCGTTAATCCAATTACCATAAACAGAATGCGTAAATGATGAGGCATTCCATGTTGTACTTGTACCAATGTTTATATTACCTCGAATGTCGAGATTACCGGCTGCAGTTTTGGTGTTACCATTAGACAAAGTAAGATTACTATACGTGAGTGCATTAACAGTCTGCGCACCCGTTCCATTAAAGTTTACAGTATTGGGTGCAGATGAAGTAGCATTGAACGTACCAGCTGTAACGTTAAAAGCACCAGCAATACCCAATGTAGAGTTAGCAGAAAGTTGTAGGGAAGTTCCGTTTAAAGTAACATTAAAAAGATTAGCGGCTCCACTAAGTGTAGATGTTGATGTAAAAGTTGCCGTACCTGCTGAGGCAGAGAAACTTCCGCTAACACTTAATCCAGCGGTGATTATGAAATTAACAGCCGTAGTGATGGAGCCAGTTACCGCAAGAATGCCAAAACTTTTTGTTCCTGCACCTGAAATAGTCTTCGCATCGCCACTCATTGTTAAAGTTCCGGTACTAGCTGTAAGTGTTCCGGATACCAATAAATTTCCGGTAAGGGTGAAGGAAGTACTGGTACTCACTGATCCACTGACAGTAAGATTTTCAAGTGATATGCCATTTCCACTAATTGTTCTTCCAGCTCCAGTCATGATGAGCGTACCACCTGTTGCCTGATTAAACGATCCTGCTCCGGTAGTTGCCAAGTTACCCGATAAGGTAACGGTAGGAGCAGTGATGTTCACAAGACTAGCGGCTATAGTAAGGTTATTAAAATTTTGAACTCCCGATCCACTCACTGTAGAGCCAGCCCCTAAAAACGTGATGGTACTTGTATTACCTGTAAAGGTTCCATTGTTTGTCCAGTTGCCACCAACTGTGTGAGCAAAGCTTCCACCATTAAATGTTGTTGATGCACCTAACAATACATTACCTCCAATAGTAATGGCAGATGCAGCGGTGAAAGAAACTGAGGTGCCTGACCCCACGGAAGTAGTTAAGTTACCGGCTACACTAAATGCAGTGCCGGGAAAAGTTTTTAGTGCAGCACCCGAAGAACTACTCAACAACAAGTTACCATACGTTCGACTGGCTACTGGCTGATTTGTTCCTGCATACTCCACCGTACTGGCTACTACCAACGTGTTGGTAGCGTAGTTAGCAGGATAACCCTGCGTACCGCCTATGCGTAGCGTTGCGTTGTTAGCTACTGTTAACGTTCCACCGGCTGCTGTTCGGTTTGCTGTAAACTGTGCAAGATTGAACGTTCCACTCGCAACATTTAGATTGCCGGCTATACTCGTATTAATTCCCAACGAAACCGTATTAGTCGGATTTGAAATCGTTAAATTATTAAATGTTGTTGATGCACTACCACCAATCACTTGCGCACTCGAACCGTTAAATGTTACCGTACTTGTGCCTGCGGTAAATGCTGTTGCAGACGCATTGTTAGTCCAGTTTCCACCAACTGAGATATTAAAATTATTGGCATTTAAAATTCCCGCAGTAAGCATAAGATTATTACTTACCGTGATAGGTGCCGAAATTAAAAGTCCATTCGCATTATTTAGCGTAAGGTTGTTGAAGGTGTTTACACCTACGAATGTTTGCTGACCGGTAGTGCCATTAAAAACGGTAGTTCCATTATTAGTCATGGTACCACTATTAGTGAGTGTACCTGCAATAGAAAGTGTTCCCGCTGTGGTAGTAGTAAGTGTGGCTCCAGATTGTATTGTTAAGTTTCTACATATTACAGCTGTCGAAATTACTGGCATTTGAGTGGCTGCAGAAGTGATGACTACATCCGTTGTTGCTGTTGGCACTACACCCGTGCACCAGTTTCCGGGTGTAGCCCAATCGTTACTTATATTACCTGTCCATTGCCCAGCGTTGGTAGAAGTCTGCACAAGTGTGTAAGCGGTGGTGGTACAACCGCCCACTGTAACTTGCACGGCATATACCCCCGCATTTGCTGGCGTATAATTAAAAGAAGGATTTTGTACACTGGAAGTAAAACCACCAGGACCAGTCCATGAATAAGTGGCACCAACAACCGTTGTCGCATTCAATGTGATGGGTGAACCAACACATACCGGCCCATTGTTTCCTGCACCTTCTGGTGAAGTATAAATGGTGGACACTTCACCTGCGCTTAACGCCCGATTGTAAATTAGTGCATCGTCTAACGTACCACTAAAATAAAAACTGGTGGGTTGGGATGTCCATCCATTGTTATTGTCATAGCCGATCCTCCAGAAGCCGGTAAAATTTTCAGCTGTTGTTACTGCCGGATTTGAACCAACCAATATGCCATCTACATACAAAGCCATTCCAGTAGTAGAAGATAACGTAGCTGTTGCCTGATGCCACAGGTTATCATTATAAGATAATGGAGAATTAACAGTTTGCACCGCATTGGGATACACGCCAAAATAAATCTGGCCTGCATTGTTCATATACAAGTGTCGATCGTATTGACCACTGGAACCTGTTTGTGCATTACCGAATCCAATCAATTTCCCACCTGTAACCGAAGAGGTTCTGAACCAAATCGAAATGGTAAAGTTGGTTGGATTGACATACGACCTAGTGGTTGAAACATATTGCGAGCTTCCGTTTAAACTAACGGCACTAGAAGCAATATTAAATCGGTTGGCTGTTAATGCAGGGCTACTTTGAAATGTTCCGTTGTTATTACCGGTTTCATCCAACGCATTTCCATTAAATTTGAAGTTGGCTATTAAGTCATTTGTGGGTGTTTGTGTTATATCTGGAGCCGCAACATTTACCGTAATAGATGCTTGCGCACTGGCACAACCACCTACTGTCTGACTAACGAAATACGTAAATGAACCTGTTACTGCGGTAGATGGAGTAGGGGCTGTTGAACTCGAGGCCGTTACAAATTGAATATTATTAAACACCCGATTACCTGTAGATGTGACTCCCGTGATGTTGATGGTTCCGGTAGGTTCTGTTAATGGAAAAGTTGGAGTATCCGAACCTACATTACCCGTACCTGCTGAAACCCCAATACTATAACTTCCTGCTGCGGCAAGTGTGAAGTCAAACGTATTACTGATGCGCACAGGTGCAGCATTGGCACTGAGTGAAGTAGTAGTGGTAGAAGTGGCGATTACCGTTCCGCTTGAATTGTAAATCGAGATTACTAATCCAGTAACAGACTGAAAGGCTGGTATGTAATAATCTACGTTCGTGATTCGCACATTGGGCGAAGTGGTCGTAAAGTTGGTTCTTCGATTACTAAAATTGTTATCAATGTAAATGGTATTGGCATTAATTGTTGTGGTACCACCAGCTACACCGGCTACACCTCCCCAAGAAAGGTTAGTGCCCGTAGCAGTAAGCGGACTGGCTATTGCACCACGACAATAATTTACCGGACTAGTTACCACCGGAGGAGCCGGTGGATTACATAATGTAGAGCGGCTGCCGCTAAGAGGTGTTGCACTTAATGCACCTTCTGATACAGAATAAATCCGCCAGTAGTAAAGTGTGTTCGCGGTTAATCCAGATTGAATAGACGAAGTTGTGTTCGCTGCGGTTTGTGTTACATACGTATAATTTACGTTATCAGTAGATCTATAAATCACAAATCCTGTTTCATTGGATGATAAGTCAGACCAGTTTAACGTCATGGATGTCGTACTCAAATCGGTGAAATCTAAATTGACAGGCACATTCGGCACGGGCGAGGCAAAGCGATATGTATTACCATTGACTGGCTTAGCGGTAACACTAGCTTCTGCTGTAGAACTAACAGAAGTACCTGCGTTGTTAACAGACAAAAATTGTCCCGATCCTGTAGCTGTAGCTGAAATACCAATGGATGCTGTGGCGCCAAATAAAAAACCAGACTCTCTTCGATAACTATATTCAATTCTTCCAGTTCCTTCATAGAGCTTTACTTGAAACGACATGGTGTTGCCATTAATACTACCCCAGCGTACATTAAGGTATTGAGCAGTAAAAATCCGACTACCTTCTGCACCTGTTGTGACATACGTAAAGTTTGCTGGCGCTTGAATACTAATATCATCCCACAGCGGTGCGAGTACTGGTCGGGGCGAACCACCTGAGGTTAAGTTGTTACTTGGTGCCGGGTCTGTTATGCTAGCACCTAGTGTGAGCCACCCATTGGTACTTGCTGAAACAGTGGTATGGCGTGTTCCCATGTACCAGAAATCAAAACCAATAGGCACAGGGTTAAAATATCCTTCATCTACATTCCCTGTTCCTCCAGGCGTGGTACCCGTGATAGGAGTGAATGTACCGCCAAAAGCAGAGAATGAATAATTGGTAATACTTTGAGCAATGCTATTTACCGAACACGCCACCAAGAAAAATAAGAATAGTAACTTTTTAGCCATACACAACCGTGATTTAGTAAAGGATTAACTCCGATATAAATAAGTAAGTGAGGGTGAAGTTGAAAGTCGTAAGGCGAAATACGATTCACTACCTCATCAAAATTAATTTGCTAATAAATCCATACCTGTTCTTTTGTATGATAAATATTATCTAACTGTTAGTAGGTAATACAGAAGCCATAGCAGTTTAAAGAAAATATTACCACGTAAATACTCCATGTATGATCTATTAAATATACAGCTAAAAAATAAAATCCGCTGTCTGTTTCAATTTTAATCGTTGAATAAGAAGGTAAGTATAAGCAGTATAATATCTCCAAAACAATGATTACCTTATTACTTAGCTATTGGATGCTGCTGTACCATCAATTTAAATTTCGTGATTTTAATTGTGTGTTGCAACAACGTTTAATTTTCCATTTCAATAAAACTACTCATCAAAATAATTAAAAAAACACAACTTTTACGGATTGTGATTCGGGTTGAATATTGAAAAACGCTTTTTGAATTTATACTGACAATTTATCAAACTATTGATAGGGCTACTGGTAAGTATACATACTGAAGTAGTTTATGCACTATTTTTTTCATATCAATTTATTTGCTCAAAAAAAATGGTGAGGCCTTTTGAACCTCACCAATTTGTAATTATTAATTACTTCAGCAATTAATCTCTTCCGCTTCGTCTCTCACCCGATCGCTGTGCAGGCGTACTACTTCTACTTTCAGAGCGTTGCACATTCGGTTTACTTGTACCCGAATTACTTCGTTGCGGTTGTACGCTCTGTGAACGCTGAGGTTGTACACTCTGTGAACGTTGTGGCTGTACACTCTGTGAACGTTGCGGTTGAACCGTAGAGGATCGTTGAGGCTGCACCGTAGAAGAACGCTGAGGTTGACTATTTCGGTTATCCGAAGATGGCCGTGTTACCTGTTGACGCGCTCCGCTATTGGCGGGAGAAGACTCTGTTCTACTTCGCTGTACTTCTTGTCGCTGCTGCGTAGGAGAAGTATTACGTTGTGAGTTTGGCGATCCCGAACGTGACTCACGTACTTCACGTGATTGATTTGGTGCAGTACGCGTTGAAGATTCTTCTCTTCTCGCTTCTGATACGCGACCATTATCACTTCCAGCATTACGTGGAGCTTGTTGAGTCCGTGTACGATCTGTATTTGTTGATCTTGAATTTGTTCCATACTGATTCGTAGTTGAACGTTGTCTGCCCGTTGTTTCACGATTACGGCTATTATCAAAGCGCCCATTACTTCTTCCACCATCATACCTATCGCGACCGTGGCGAGGGTTATTTTGGTGTGTTGTTCTGTAGTGATTCACTTGTGTATAGTGCCTGTTATAAACTACTACCGAAGTTGTTCTGTACGGACGGTAAATGTTATGAGCGTAAACTACTCTTGGTGTGCGACAAATTGTATAGTACGGTCGGTACGCATGCCAGTATGGGTCATAAACATGATACGCTACGGGTCTCCAAGGGCGCCACCATACCGGACGATTATTCCATCCCCAAGGCGATACCCACGCAGATGTATAATATGGACTATACACATACTGAACAGATGGCCAAGACCAGACATTAACAACTGCTCTATTTGTAGAAGCACCAGCGTTAACCCTCACTTCCTGAGTAGGTTCAATAATAGTTTCTATACCATAAATATCTTCATCACCAGTAATCTGGAGAACGGCTTTACCATTGGCTAATTTTTCTAACGCAATAACGGCTATGTCTTGGCTTTCGCGCTCAGAAATGACAGCTTGTAAAATAAACGTATGAACATTGCCTTCATTCCGATCGATCACACGTATGTAATCGATATAACCATCACCGTTAAGATCAAGGTTATTTACTTTTGACTCTGGGTCATTTAAAAGTCTTTCAAATTCTTCTGGCGAAGCTGACTTTTTAAATAACTCCAGTGCACCTTCCAAACTAAAATGGTCACCGGGTACTTCAATCCGATCTGACTGTCCGTATGCTAATCCACCTATCAGAAGGAAAAACAACGATAACATCTTTTTTAACCCTAGCGTTTTCATGGCTTTTATTGTTTAGTTCCTATTCCAGTTTATACAAAGAACACACCAATAAACTTAAAATTAAGGCTTTGAAAGAGGTCTAAATCAAAGGATTTAGAATTTAAGCTAAAAACGCAATTGTTGTATTGTAATCTAATAACTATCTAATTCTTTAGCAGCTATACTAGTGGCATCGATTCGATTCTTCGCAATTCTTCATCGCTAAATTATAACGATTGAAATAATCAATTTCACTAAAAATTAGCTGGATTTCATGGCGGTTGCTAAGACCCAATAAGAAATATTATCAATAATTATCTATAGATAAAGGAGGAAAATTGGTATTGAAAAAATAACTTGGTAACAAAATAAAAATCGCTGGTACTTTAGATCAAACAGAGATTCAAAAAAAATCAAATCTGATGCGTAGTCTATTTAATTTTTGAATATCACTACCCAACATTAAACATTTGTAGATATGCGACTAATAAGCTTAAACTGACGAAACATGAGCCATCAATCAATAAGCACTCTACCCATTGATGAAGTAACCCAATACCTGATCAAAATTGGAAATGGTGATATGGAAGCCTCCCGGCTCGCCTTCCCATTCATCTATAAGGAGTTGCAAAACATTGCTCGCAGCGTGCGGTTTCGTTTTCACGGATTAGAAACATTAAATACAACAGCTATTGTTCATGAGGCATATCTTAAACTATCCGATAATGGTACGCAATGGAAAAGTAGTTCACACTTTTTTTGTGTAGCAGCAAAAGCAATGCGGCAGATTCTATTAAATGCTGCCAGAA
>CAYNKN010000147.1:0-7771 GCA_964397805.1 uncultured Chryseolinea sp.
AGGAACCTCAAAAGGTAAAGGTTTTCAAGGTGTTGTAAAGCGCCATAACTTTGCCGGTGTGGGTGGCCAAACACATGGTCAACATAACAGACTTCGTGCGCCAGGTTCTATGGGTAACGCTTCATTCGCGGCACGTGTACCAAAAGGTAAACGCCTTGGTGGTAGAATGGGTACTGACAGAGTGAAGTTAATGAACCTTCAAATAGTTAAAATTATGCCTGAGCAAAATTTAATTATTGTTAGTGGTTCTGTACCAGGAGCAAAAAATTCAACCGTAATCCTTCAAAAGTAATGGACATAGCAGTAGTAAAATACAGTGGTGAGAATACTGGAAGGAGCGTAAATCTTTCCGATGCCGTATTCGGTATTAAACCTAACGACCACGCTATTTACCTTGATGTAAAGAGCTTCTTGGCTAACCAACGCCAAGGCACACACAAGTCTAAGCAGCGTAACGAAATTTCAGGTTCTTCTAAAAAATTGAAGAAGCAAAAGGGTACAGGTGGAGCGCGTGCAGGTAACATTAAGAACCCACAGTTTAAAGGTGGTGGACGTATATTTGGCCCTCAGCCCCGCGATTACTCTTTCAAATTGAATAAAAAGGTTAAAGATCTTGCTCGCAAATCAGCATTAGCCTACAAAGCAAAAGAGAATTCAATTGCTATTTTGGAAGACTTCAATTTAGAGGTGCCAAAAACAAAGCAATATCTAGCGATGCTTAGTGCGCTTTCGGTAAGCGATAAAAAGACACTTCTTGTGCTCCCTGAATCCAACAAGAATTTAGTGTTGGCCGGAAGAAATGTTCAGCAAACAAAAATTACAACTGCCGATCAAATCAATACATACGATTTGATGAATGCAGATACTGTCATCTTTGTAGAGAGTTCTATTAGCAAGGTTGAAAACTTATTAAATAAAGCGTAATGAGTATCCTCAAAAAACCTTTAGTAACGGAGAAAGTTTCTGCCCTGAATGAAAAAGGCAAATACGGATTTGTCGTTGAGTTCAACGCCAATAAGGTGGAAATTAAGAAAGCCGTAGAAAAACAATATGGCGTAAACGTAGAGCATGTAAATACCATGAAAGTAATGGGAAAGAAAAAAACTCGCTTTACAAAAGCTGGTGTTCTTTCAGGTCGCAAGCCTTCATACAAGAAAGCGATCGTTACGTTGGCAAGTGGTGATGTAATTGATTTTTATAGCAACGTATAATATCTGAACCATGGCGTTGAAGAAATTAAGACCGATAACAGCAGGTACTCGTCATAGACTAGCGCCTTCATTCGATGATATTACAACATCGAAGCCAGAGAAGTCATTGGTGAAAACCATTAAGAAGACTGGAGGAAGAAATAATACTGGTCGTATGACTATGCGCTACATCGGTGGTGGTCATAAGCAAAAATCGCGTGAGATTGATTTCAAGCGTGACAAAGTAGGCGTTCCTGCAACTGTTAAGTCAATCGAGTATGATCCAACCAGATCTGCACGTGTTGCACTTTTATACTACGCAGATGGAGCAAAGACTTATATTATTGCACCAGAAGGATTAAAAGTAGGCCAAGAAGTAGTTTCTGGATCAGATGTGGCTCCTGAAGTTGGCAACTCATTACCATTGGCTAAAATCCCGGTAGGTACTATTGTACATAATGTGGAGTTAAAGCCAGGTAAAGGCGGTGCAATTGCTAGAAGTGCAGGAACTTTTGTTCAATTACTTGCGCGCGAAAACGGAATGGCAACATTAAAAATGCCTTCAGGTGAAATGCGTAATGTATTGGATGTTTGTAAAGCAACAGTAGGTACTACGTCTAACGCAGACCACATGAACGAAAGTGTGGGTAAAGCAGGTCGTAGCCGTTGGAGAGGTGTTCGTCCACGCACACGTGGTGTTGCGATGAACCCGGTAGATCACCCGATGGGTGGTGGTGAAGGTCGTGCATCTGGAGGACATCCTAGATCACGTAACGGTCTCTATACAAAAGGTAAAAAGACTCGTCACCCGAAAAAATATTCAGATCGTCTAATCATAGCTAAGAGGAAAAAATAATGGGACGTTCGATTAAGAAAGGACCGTATTGTGACTTCAGAGTCCTAAAGAAGGTTGAAGCCACAGAGAAATCAGGTAAAAAATCTGTGATCAAAACTTGGTCAAGAAGATCAACTATTATACCTGATATGATCAGCCATACATTTGCTGTTCATAATGGAAATAAATTTATTCCGGTATATGTAACGGAAAATATGGTGGGTCACAAGTTGGGTGAATTTGCACCTACGCGTACATTCCGTGGTCACTCAGGTAACAAGTCTAGGTAAGTATGGAAACTGTAGCCAAAAAGGTAAAGAGATCAGTAGTAAAACGCGAGAAGCGTGATGCTAAAAAGGAGGTCGCCAAAAATGGCCCTTCAGTTGTGAAATTGAGCAACGTACCAACATCACCTCGTAAGATGAGATTGGTAGCTGATTTAATACGCGGTGAGCGCGTAAGCAAAGCCCTTAACATACTTAAGTATGAACCTAAAGTAGGCGCTGCAAAGTTGGAGAAGCTTTTACTTTCTGCCATTTCAGGTTGGGAAGCAAAACACCAGGATGTGAAGCTTGAAGAAGCTGACCTATATGTGAAGGAGATTTTTGTTGATGGTGGTCGTATTCTAAAAAGATTAAGACCAGCTCCACAAGGAAGAGCACACCGGGTACGCAAGCGTTCTAACCACGTAACACTAGTGGTAGATTCCTTGAAAGGTGCCGAAGCAAATGAAAATTCAACTACTGAACTAGAAACTAAGGAATAATGGGACAGAAGATAAATCCTGTAGGTTTCAGATTAGGCATCGTTCGCGGTTGGGACTCCAGCTGGTATGGTGGCAAGACCTTCTCTGACAAACTAGTAGAAGACCAGAAAATCAGAAAATATGTTGAGGCACGTATTCCAAAAGGGGGTATCGCCAAGGTGGTTATTGAAAGAACACTTAAGCGTATTACGTTAACCATCCATACCGCACGCCCTGGCGTTGTGATCGGAAAAGGAGGTAATGAAGTTGATAAAATTAAAGAAGAGTTAAAGAAGCTTACTAATAAAGATGTTCAGATTAACATCTTTGAAATTAAGCGTCCAGAGTTAGATGCGAAATTGGTTGGCGAATCAATCGGTCAACAAGTTGAAGCTCGTATCTCATACAAGCGCGCAATGAAACAAGCTATTGCTTCGGCTATGCGTGTGGGTGCAGAAGGAATTAAGATTAAGGTATCAGGTCGGTTGGCGGGTGCTGACATGGCCAGATCTGAACAATATAAAGAAGGTAGAATTCCATTGCATACACTGCGTGCAGATATCGATTATGCTATCTCTGAAGCACAAACAGTATATGGAAAGCTTGGAATTAAGGTGTGGATATTCAAAGGAGAGATCTACGGCAAGCGTGATCTTTCACCCAACATTGGTGGTGTAAGCAGTACACCTCAAGCGGGAGGTCAACACAAAGGTGGCGATCGTGATCGTGGTGGCGATAGAGGCGGACGCAGAAGAGGAGGCGACAACCGTGGTGAAAGACGTGGTGGTGGCGACCGTGGTGGAAGAAGAAACGGATAATTATTTCGAAAGCATTAAAGCGAGGTAACCATGTTACAACCTAAACGAACGAAATTTAGAAAAATGCAAAAGGGCCGTGTTAAAGGAATGGCAACAAGAGGCCATGACATAGCGTTTGGTTCATTTGGTTTAAAAGCATTAGAAGGTGGCTGGATAACAGCCCGTCAATTAGAGGCTGCGCGTATTGCGGTAACCCGTTTTATGAAGCGTGAAGGACAAGTTTGGATTCGAATTTTTCCGGATAAGCCAATTACTAAAAAGCCAGCCGAAGTAAGGATGGGTAAAGGTAAGGGTGCTCCCGAGTACTGGGTGGCCGTTGTAAAACCAGGCACTATTCTTTTCGAAGCAGGTGGTGTTAACTTGGCCACGGCTAAAGAAGCACTACGATTAGCAGAAGGAAAGTTACCGATGAAAACTAAGTTTACGGTAAAAAGAGATTACGTAGAATAATCATTGTCATGAAAAACGCAGACATAAAAGCATTATCCGCAACGGAGCTTCAAGAAAAGATTCTCACAGAACGTGAATCATTTCGCAAAGCACAGTTTGCACACCAAGTAGCAGCCATTGAAAACCCAATGAAATTACGTCATGCACGTAAGCTAATTGCCCGGTTGCAAACTGAATTGAGAGCTAAAGAACTTCAAAAATAATTCCTATGGAAAGGAACGATAGAAAAGAAAGGATTGGAAAAGTGCTCAGTAACAAGATGCAAAAAACCATCACTGTTGCTGTAGATAGAAAGGTGAAGCACCCGATCTATGGAAAGTTTGTGAACAAGACAACCAAGTTCAAAGCTCATGACGAAGAGAATACTGCGGGTATCGGAGATACTGTACGCATTATGGAAACTCGTCCATTGAGTAAAGACAAGCGTTGGAGATTAGTAGAAGTTATCGAAAAAGCGAAGTAATCATGATACGCACCGAATCCAGACTTACCGTAGCCGACAATAGCGGAGCAAAAGAAGTGCTCTGTATGCATGTGCTCGGAGGAACCAAAAGACGCTATGCATCTGTTGGCGATAAGATTGTTGTTACCGTAAAGTCAGCTATACCAAGTAGCCAAGTAAAAAAGGGTACTGTTTCTAAAGCTGTTATTGTACGTACAACAAAAGAAGTTAGAAGAAAGGACGGTTCATATATCCGTTTTGAAGATAATGCAGCTGTTCTACTAAATGCTCAAGATGAACCAAGAGGAACCCGTATTTTCGGCCCTGTTGCACGTGAGCTAAGAGAAAAGCAGTTTATGAAAATTGTTTCATTGGCACCTGAAGTAATCTAAGCCATGGGAAAGAAAATAACAACGCAGCCTAAGCTGCACATCAAAAAAGGCGATACCGTTAAAGTAATCGCTGGAGAAGACAAGGGCAAGGAAGGAACTGTTTTGGAAGTGATAACGGCTAAGAACAGAGCTATTGTTGAAGGTAGAAATATTGTCACCAAGCATCAAAAGCCATCTGCCGGAAAGCCTGAAGGAGGCATCAAAAAAACTGAGGCTCCAATTCATATCAGCAATTTAATGTTGATTGATCCCGCTACAGGAAATCAAACCCGTGTAGGACGTAAGCTTAATGAAAAAGGTAAGCTTCAAAGATATTCTAAGAAAACAGGAGAATTTATCAAATAATGGCAACTCCAAGATTAAAAGAAAAATACGTAGGCGAAATCGTACCGGCTCTTAAAGAGAAGTTCGCCTATAAGTCAGTGATGCAAGTTCCGAAAGTCGAGAAGATATGTATCAACAAAGGTATGGGTGTAGCAGTAACCGATAAAAAATTGATTGATGTGGCGCTCGAGGAAATCAGTACCATTGCCGGTCAAAAATCGGTAGCTACAAAATCCAAGAAAGCAATTTCGAATTTTAAGTTACGTGAGGATATGCCTATTGGCGTACGCGTTACGCTACGTGGTGATAAAATGTATGAATTCATGGACAGGTTGATGAGTATTGCTCTTCCGCGCGTTCGTGACTTCAGAGGGATCTCTGCAAAAGGATTTGACGGGCGTGGTAACTACACTTTAGGTGTAAAAGAGCAAATCATATTTCCTGAGATTTCTATCGATAAGGTAAATAAGATTAGTGGTATGGATATCACTTTTGTAACATCGGCAAAATCAGACGAAGAAAGTTTCGAGCTTTTAAAAGCTTTTGGAATGCCCTTCGCAAAGAAAAACTAAACGAGCATGGCTAAATTATCAGTAATAGCAAGGCAAACAAAAAGAGAAAAACTTGTAGCAGTTCATGCTGCTAAAAGAAAAGCCTTAAAAGAAGCCGGAGATTATGCGGCTCTTGATAAACTTCCACGAAATGCTTCACCTGTGCGATTGAAAAACCGTTGCAAATTAACAGGTCGTCCCAAAGGATATATGGGAAGATTCGGTGTTTGCCGAAATGTATTTCGCGAGATGGCTTCAGCGGGAAAAATCCCCGGACTGACGAAGTCAAGCTGGTAATACACTACATATTGGTTGCTGAGTATCCAGGTCGGTAAACAAAAAAGCCGAAACCTGATAACAGTTTGGATAATTGAAATTGTTCGATATCTTTGCAGCCCGGTTTAAAAAACGCGGGCTTGCTTTTTAATATAAGAGGAAGAAAAGGATAAAAAGATGACTGATCCGATAGCAGATTACTTAACCAGGTTGCGAAATGCCATAAAGGCAAACCACCGTGTGGTGGAAATTCCAGCCTCTAATCTCAAAAAGGAATTAACAAAAGTTCTTTTTGATAAGGGATACATATTGAATTATGTATTTCAGGATGATCAAAAAACTCAAGGTGTTATCAAGATTGCATTGAAATACAATCCTGAAACAAAAGAGTCGGCCATAACGAAGTTGGAGCGCATTAGTTCTCCTGGTTTACGGCAGTATGCTAGTACCGCGGCCATGCCACGCGTATTAAATGGTTTAGGTGTTGCTATTTTGTCAACATCTAAAGGTGTGATCACCGATAAAGAGGCTAAGGCACTCAATGTTGGTGGGGAAGTATTGTGCTACGTGTATTAAGAGAGTAATTGTTATGTCACGAATAGGAAAACTACCAATATCAATACCTTCAGGGGTATCTATTAATTTCTCTAAAGAGAAAAATACGATCTCTGTGAAAGGGCCTAAAGGCGAGTTACATCAACTAGTTGATCCTGATTTTTTGTTTAAGCAGGAAGATGGTTCTTTTATCGTTGAACGTCCTACGGAACAGAAACGTCATAAGTCTTTACACGGTCTTTACCGTTCACTTATCGCTAACATGGTTGAAGGCGTTTCTAACGGATTCAAACATCAATTGGAATTGGTAGGTGTTGGTTATAAAGCCAATGCACAATCGAACGTATTAGAATTAAGTTTAGGATACTCACATAATATTTTCTTGGCCGTTCCGTCTGAAATTAAAGTTCAGACTATCCAAGAAAAAGGTCAGAATCCAACCATTATTTTGGAAGGAACAGACAAACAACTTATCGGCCAAGTAGCTGCTAAATTGAAATCACTTCGCAAGATTGAGCCTTACAAAGGTAAAGGTGTTCGCTTCACTGGTGAGTTTGTACGCAGAAAAGCTGGCAAGGCAGCAGCTAAATAAAATAAACGGGGCATTAAGAATTTACGCCCTTTAATTAAAGAGGCATCATAGATAGAGAAGACTATGGCAGGCAAGAATGTAGCAAGAAGAGAACGGATCAAGGCAGGTGTCCGTAAGAAAATATCAGGAACAACTGAGCGTCCTAGATTATCTGTGTTCAGAAGTAACACTGGACTTTATGTTCAGGTTATTGATGACCAAAAAGGAACAACTATAGCCGCTGTTTCATCGAAGGAATTGGGTGAGAAAGCTAAGTTGAATATAGAGAGTTCCAAAGGAGTGGGTAAGAAGATTGCTGAAAAGGCAATTGCATCAGGTGTTGAAACGATCGTTTTTGATCGTAACGGTTACCTCTACCATGGTAATATTAAAGCTTTGGCCGAAGGTGCCAGAGAAGGTGGTTTGAAATTCTAAGAAACTAGAAATATGTCGGTAAGCAATATCAGCACAGTAAAGGCCAGCGAGATCGATCTTAAAGAGAGAGTGGTAGCCATTGAGCGTGTAGCGAAGGTGGTGAAAGGTGGTCGCAGGTTCAGCTTCGCAGCCATTGTAGTTGTGGGAGATGGTAATGGCGTAGTGGGTTATGGACTTGGTAAAGCCA
>CAYNKN010000148.1:0-7613 GCA_964397805.1 uncultured Chryseolinea sp.
CTCACACTTATACCCATAACTGTTATTGCCGATCGCGCAACGCTTGGGGCGGTAAATCCAACAAGCATTTTCATTCCAACACTCATTGCTACATTCATCTCGAGCGTAGTCGGGTTGGTGTACTTAAGCTTTAAGCAAAAAATAAAATTACTAGACCCAGTTATTTTGGGTTATTTCTTGGCATTACTTAGCGTGATCAGTCTGGCGGTTTGGTATTTCTCTTCACTGTCGCCAGCAGAGCTGCAACAAATGTCTACGCTCTTTACAAGTGTCATTATTATCACCATCATTATCTCATTTCTAGTGCTCGGATTATTTAATGGCATTCCACTTTTTGAAACTTTTGTAGAAGGAGCTAAAGAAGGGTTTGATATTGCTATTAAAATCATCCCCTTTCTAATCGCGATCTTAGTGGGTGTTGGCGTATTTAGAGCTTCCGGATCGCTAACGTATTTTACGAGCGGCATCGCTTGGGTAGTAGAGTTGTTTAATCTTAACAGCGAGTTCACTGATGCACTACCGGTTGCGTTGTTGAAACCACTAAGTGGTCAAGGATCAAGAGGTATGATGGTAGAGATTGTGAAGACGTATGGACCCGATTCTTTTGTAGGAAACTTAGCCAGTATATTTCGTAGTTGCACAGAGACTACCTTTTATATTTTAGCTGTTTATTTTGGTTCAGTGAATATTAAAAAAACACGTTACGCCCTTACAGCCGGAATTGTAGCCGATGTAGCCGGAATCATTGCCGCCATATTTGTGGGTTACTTATTCTTTTATTAATCGATACAAAAAGAAAGTTTTGTTTGCTAAACTGCTAACGGACGTTTAACATTGTTACATGGAAAAGAAAGCGGATATCCAAAAGACCATCTACGATAACGCGAAGAGCCACTTCCTTGGAAACTTCCCTGATTCACTACCTATTGAACAAGCCTATGTACACATTGGCATGTACTTAGGATGGATTATCGATAGTGAGCTGTACTCAGAGTATTTTGAAGATGAAGCCTCAAATCAAATCTTTCGGTTTAAGCGAAGAGAAATTTCATGTACTATTCTCAGCGAAATTTGGGATGGCTACTTAGGCTTTGAATTGTTTAGTCGTGAAGGAAATATGTTCACCTACTATTATTATGGTGGTGGACTTTACCGTAACGACTACGACCAAATGCTGGTAAAAACTCTTCCTTCCATTTATCACGTAACGGATAGCTGGGAAAATTACGAGAAGATGAAAGCACGTATTGATATGCGATATGCTGATTGGAAAAAACTTGTTTCCGGTTCGTAAGCTATACTCGCTTATTTAAGCTTTCCATTTTTATCAATCACACTTTGCTTATCGGAACCTACAACAATTAACTCACCTGTTTCAGATTTGAACTGTAAGGCTGTAGGTAAAAAACCGAGTTGATGATTTACGTTCCATGCTAACCCGTCCGACTTATAAATTTTTGCGAGCGAGCAAGCGTACTTGTCTTTAACTGCAGTTTCTGAATAGACCAATACAAAGTAAAGTTGTCCAGATCCCTCACCCAATGCCAAAGCTTTTGTTGTTGGGAAACGTGAAGCCTTAAAGCTGGGTTTATCTACGGCAAAAGAAATTTTAATATCAGGTATTCGGCTTGGCGTTATCGTATAAAAATAACCAGCTACATTTAAAGAGTCCTGATACTTTAGTCCAACAGTGTACTTCTCTTCTTCAATAATTAACGGTTGTGCAGTAGATTTTTTTACATCAACAAACAACGGTATTGAATCATTGTTAACAACTACCCAACGCAACGCTTCTTTACGTTGAGCTAACACAACATCCTTCTTACGCTTTTCACGCTCAGCAAATTCTTTCAATGCCTTTACATAACTTTTCAAAACAATGGTATTACTGAATGTATTGGTAATAAAATGATCATAAAGCTTGGCACGTTCATCTAAATTATCTTGCAATAATTTTGACGAAAGGCTATCTAATTTTTTTAGCGAAGACATCTGTTTCGTGACAAATTTTAACTGTGTATGAACGTTGGCCGTATCACTCATCGGTTTCTTCTCTAACTCCAATGATCGGTATTCCAGATCAGCAATTTTCATGGAAAAAATATCAATTGGCAAAGGGTGTGCATCAAACTTACTTAGTTTTTCAGCAAGCAGTTTATCGATTAATAATGTAAGATCGCTGCTCACAGAAACAGAATCTTTGGTAAGCTTTTCTCTCAACTTATTTATTTCTACATCATATGCTACTAAATGATCGCGCATTGGTAATATCTCTTTTTGAATAGTTGCTCTGGCATTCTCCGCAAATTTGCGATAATTCCAAACCTCTATATCTTCACTATAAAAATCAGTACTGGATGTTCCTTCTCGACTGTAGTCTGTAATTTCTTTAACTGATAATTTTTGATTGTACCCGAACTTACCTAAGCTATTTGCACTCGATTTATAGTTATCAAAGGCTTTAACAACTGAATCGTAACGAACAGATAAAACCGAAAGGTCTCGAAGTGATTGCTCAGTAGCTTGAAGAAAAAGTGATTTTTCTGTAGGGAACTGTTTTTGAAGAGATAGGTACAGTACGTTTGATTTATTGTAGAGGCTGTCGGCTAGCGCGAAATAAAACTTAACCATTTTCACCCGATCTGCACGCTCTTGCAAACTCTGGGTTCGCTTTTCTAAGTCAAATTGTATGTCAGAAATTTTAACACCAAACTCACCTGTTCGCAAATCTCTGCGATTAAACATATCGTAATACTCCTTATTCTTTTTTATTTCTTTTTCGGTAATGGTTTTAGCCGCGCGATCATAATAAAGTATGGCCGAATCAATCAGCGAAAGCGATCGTCCTGTCTGTTTTAAGATATCTTCCTTCAGGGATTTCTCATGGAAGATAATTCCCATAAATAAAAAGGCATTTGGATTATCATCATTATCGATAAGGTAACTTTTTAGAAAAGGTTCAGCAGCCTCATACTGCTTATTACTAAGAAGTCCGTAAATTTCTTTGTACTTATATTTTACTTTCTGTGCATAGCTGGCTGTGCAAACAAGTACAAGGAGAATTATCGCAATGAATTTGATCTTTGTCATTAGAAACCTGAATTTTCTTTCGAAATTAATTAAAATGGTGGGATATTGGCATATAAAATCAACAACTAGGCCAAAATGGATAATGTGTTTTATCGAGAGAACCTAAAGCGTGCATGGCGATTTGTAAAACCATGGGTTACTATCTTTTCTATTCTATTTATTTTTAGAGTAACCGGTTTGCTCTCTGGAATTTCGTACTACGCTGGTAGTGCGTTGCTCAAAACGGGAATTATGGATGCGCCTGTTAATAACATCGCTAAGAAAACCGTTTTCGATTACAACTTTTCTGTTAAAGATATGGAAGGTAATGAAGTTGACTTTAATTCTTTTAAAGGCAAAGTCGTATTCCTTAACATATGGGCTACATGGTGTGGCCCTTGCCGATTAGAGATGCCTTCCATACAAGAGGTGTACAATGAAGTTGATCATGATGAAATTGCCTTCGTCATACTTTCTGTTGATCGTAATGAAGATAGCAAAAAGGTTAAGAAGTATGCCGAAACAAATAAGCATACATTTCCTATTTATATGCCGTCAGGAAATTTACCAAAACTATTACGGGTAGAGTCGATACCTACAACGTTTGTTATTAACAAAGAAGGCGAAGTAGTTACTCATAAAGTTGGGTACGCAAATTATAATACTGCCGCTTTTAAAAAATTTTTACAAGAACTTGTACAGTAATACTACGCATCACCTAACTACGCTACCCTATGAGCATCTGGAATAAACTTAAAGCTGAATTAATTGATATCATTGAATGGACAAATGACACCAGCAATACCATGGTGTGGCGATTCCCAAGATATCAAAATGAAATCAAGTATGGCGCGCAGCTTATTGTGCGGCAAAGTCAGCAAGCCATTTTTGTAAACGAAGGCGTAATTGCCGATGTCTTTGAGCCAGGCCGGTATACACTCGAAACGAAAAATATGCCCATACTTACCACCCTTAAAGGTTGGAAGTATGGTTTTAACAGTCCGTTTAAAGCAGAGGTCTATTTTGTTAACACTAAAAATTTTATCGATCAGAAATGGGGAACGAAAAATCCCATCATGTTACGTGATCCGGAATTTGGACCAGTGCGATTACGCGCCTTTGGTACTTACGCACTTAAGATTTCTAACCCCGGAACGTTTATTAAAGAAATTGCCGGAACTCAAGCCCACTTTACTACTGAAGAAGTTACCGACCAATTACGCAACCTTATTATAACACGCTTTACTGATGCGGTTGGCGAAAGTAAAATTCCGATTCTTGATCTAGCCGCTAATTATGATGAACTCTCTAAGTTTATTCGTGGAAAAATAGGTCCTGAATTCAACGAATACGGACTAGAGATCACTAAATTCTTGGTAGAAAATATTTCTCTGCCACCGGAAGTAGAACAAGCGATGGACAAGCGCTCCAGCATGGGAATTTTAGGGAATCTCAATCAATACACACAATTTCAAGCGGCAAATGCTATGGAGGCAGCCGCTAAAAATCCCGGTGGCGAAGCATCCTCAGGAATTGGTTTAGGTATGGGCTTCGCCATGGCAAACCAAATGGGACAAATGTTTAATCAGCAAAACCAACAAACCCCAGCACCACAAGGTCCGCCCCCGGTACCGGGTGCACAAGCTCAGTTCTTTATTGCCGTGGCAGGCCAACAACAAGGTCCTTTTAGCTCCCAAACACTTCAACAAATGCTGCAGCAAGGATCATTTACGCGCGATACCTTAGTATGGAAACAAGGCATGGCTAATTGGATAAAAGCTTCGGATGATACTGAACTAAGTACCTTGTTTGCGTCTGTTCCGCCACCACTTCCTCCACAATAATTTTTCGCATAGTTCATGGCCGATTTCGTTGAAGCAACAAGGGCAGTGAGTAATGAACTGGCCTGTACTGGATGTGGCGCTATATTAAAATTTAAGCCGGGCACTTCGCATTTAGCTTGCGAGTACTGTGGTGCGCGTAATGAAATTGCACAACCAAATACTTCGGTAAAACCAAGTAAAGTAAACCTGAATGAATTTCTGGCTAAAAATTTTGAGCAAGAAGAAAAAGTAACGGTAACGCTAGTGAAATGCGAAAGCTGTGGGGCTTCCTCATCACTAGACGCACGCATCAGTTCTGATAAATGTCCGTTTTGTGCATCCACTATTGTGTTAAAAAGTGGAACTACTTGCTCGGTTCATAAACCTCAATACCTATTACCTTTTGGGATTGATGAAAAAACTGCACTCGGGCATTTTAGGAAATGGCTTAACAGTTTGTGGTTTGCGCCTAGTGAATTAAAGCACTATGGCGATCGAGCCGATAAACTAAATGGTATGTACCTACCGTTTTGGACTTTTGATTGCGTAACAGAAACCGAATACACCGGGCAGCGTGGAGAAAACTATACCGTCTCAGAATCTTATACGGTAGTGGAAAACGGCCAATCGGTTACTAAAACAAGAATGGTAACCAAAACACGGTGGTACTCGGCATCAGGAAAAGTAAAAAATAACTTTAATGATTTATTAATTGAAGCTACCCGATCACTTCCTCAAGCTAAACTGCGCGAACTCGAACCGTGGGATTTGAAAAATTTGGCTGTCTACAATGATCAGTATTTAAGTGGCTTTCGTACAGAAACCTATTCGGTAGATGTAAAAACCGGATATTCACAGGCGCAGCAACGAATGGAACCGGTTATACATCAAACCATTTGTCAGCAAATAGGTGGCGACCGCCAGCTTGTACATTATGCTAACACTACCTACCACGACCCAGCCTTTAAGCATATTTTATTACCTGTTTGGATAAGCGCTTACCGGTACAAACACAAAGTGTATCAATTAATGATCAATGCACGCACTGGAGAAGTGCAAGGTGATCGCCCGTATAGTGTCGGGAAAATTGCCTTAGCCGTTTTAGGTGGACTGCTCGTGGTAGCGATAATTCTATTTCTATCGCGGTAATTACTCTCTTCGCTCCATAATTCTTCCACATTTATTGCGTTATGCGAAACCGAAGCTTGTGCTTTCTTGTTTATTTTTTACTTTTCGAAAACTTGTGCCTATACCTTGCCTATGCGTAGACGTTTACTTACCTCAATTTTTTTCTTACTCTCCGTCTGTTTCTTCGCAGAAGCGCAAACCATTTCGGGAAGAGTAACTTCTGCTTCAGAACCTAGCGGGTTACCCAGAGTAAACGTTTCCATAAAAGGTTTATCAACAGGAACTATAACCGATTTGGACGGAAGATTCTCAATTACCCCACCTGAAGGAGCTACACTGGTATTTTCTTTTATTGGGTATCAAACGCAAGAACTAGCTATTACTACTGGTCAAACACAAGTAAACATTGTACTAATGGAAGAACCAACTGAGCTAAGCGAAATTGTCGTGATTGGTTATTCCTCTATCGAGAAAAGAGATATTACCGGATCTGTTACATCTATTTCATCCAATGCATTTAAAGATATTTCAATAAACAGCATTGATCAGGCGTTGCAAGGTCAGGCACCGGGCGTGCAAGTAACGCAATCATCGGGAACACCGGGTGGCGGAGTTGTAGTGAGAATTAGAGGCGCAACATCCATTGGTGCAGATAATCGTCCACTTGTTATTATTGATGGAATTCCTGTTGAAACAGGTGATCTATCAGGTCGATCGTATGGAGGCCAAACCGACAATGCGCTCGCGTTAATTAACCCGAACGATATCGAATCGGTAACCTTATTAAAAGATGCCTCTGCGAAAGCAGTTTACGGTTCGCGTGCATCAAATGGTGTGCTTATTTATAGAACAAAACGAGGATCAACATCCCGCGCTAAAATTTCATTTGATGTGCAACGTGGTATTATAGACCCGGTAAAAAAATTAGAGTTACTGAACGCTACGCAACTACTGGAACTTCAGCGTGAAGCAGTAACAAACGCAGGACAAAATCCAACTGCGTTCGGTCTTATTCCGGGCGTTACCGATGCAGTTAATACCAATTGGCAAGACGAAGTACTTCGCACTGGTATTCTACAACAATATCAACTCTCCGTTACGGGTGGTAACGAGAACTCCCGATACTACATTAGCGGAAGCTATCGCGGAGAAGAAGGTGTACAGCTTAACAATAGTTTTGAACGCTTAAGTACGATTATCAATTTCGATCACAAACTCACTGAGAAATTATCTATTGGTACCAGTACTTCGCTTTCTCGTACCTTGAACAAACGTGTTAAAGGCGATAACTTTTTGGATGGTGTCTATTCCGGTGCCGTAAAAAGTTTGCCTTTCTTTGCACCTTATGATGAGAATGGATTTTTAGTAGGCCCCTCATCCCCACTCTACGCGTCATTTCCTAACTTCAACCCAGTAGCCCAAGCGTTGCTACCACGTTTTGATGTTTTAACGGTAAAAATGTTGGGAAGTATCAACGCTACCTATCAGGTAAATTCTAAACTCCAGATAAAAGGACAAGCAAGCTTAGATTATAATAACATTACGGAAGACAATTACGAATCTACACAAACTGCCATTGGTGGTTTTTTACCT